>JBDLRR010000091.1:0-5177 GCA_039799985.1 Pseudomonadota bacterium
CATTGAGGTCCGAAGGAGCAATTGTCAGGATTTCTTTGACCTTTTGGCGGATCAGTTTGACGCTGAATGTCGTATCTGAGCCCAGAAGTTGGTTGCGCTGATCGATTGACAGCGGGAGCAAGGCCTTAAAGTGCTCAAAGCCGAAATCGGCCCGTTGATGTGACGTCACATCAAATTCGGTTGCGACCCGGATATACTGATTGGCCGTTGTGTAGTTCATGTCGAGATTATTGTCGCAGAACTCGGCCCATCCCACCTTGTTGGTTTCAAAGAAACGAATTTTCGCTTCCGAGAGAAGTTTGCCCTTCAGTATGAAGGCCTCGGTCTGAACAGCATCAAGCTTGCGCAGGAAATGCGCATAGTCGGACTCCTGCCAAGATTCGCGTGCGTCACGCATGGAGTCGAAGTTGTATTGGATGCTCATGATCTTATTTTCGGCTGAAGCAACCTTGGGGGGTTGTGCGGAAATCACAGGCTCGATGATTGTCACAGGCTCGATGATTGTCACAGGCTCGATGATTGCTAAAGGCGCGGGTGCATGCTGCGACTCTTCAATGATCGTGACAGGCGCCGGAATTGGCTCGGCCTGCTCCATAATCATCATGGGAACAGGAGTTTTGATGCGGGGAGGTGGAGCCAGCCGTTCGGGCGGAGTTTTTGGTTTTTGGGGAGTCGACGGCAGCGAGGGCTGTTCCTTGCGCGAAGTTGGCACAGGAATAGAGGGGCGCGACGGCGTTTGCACAGGAGCTTCGGTGCTCGCAAAAAGTCCGCGCAACGGTTTTTTTGGCTTTGTCATCTCTATGTTCCTCATGCTCTTGTGGTTTTGGAATTGGATTTGGACTTGGAATTTTGCGCCATTACCGCTGCAGCTTTACCGGCCGGCTTGGCCGCCGCGACGGGCTGTTTCGCTTGAGCGGCAATCTCTTTGGAAATCTGCACGTAGTCTTCGGTGCCGGTGCACTGTGCGTCGTAGTACATGACAGGCTTGCGCAAGCGCGATGCCTCGGTGAGCTTGACGTTCTGGCGGATGACCGTCTTGTGGACGCGACCTTTGAGGGACGCAATCGCACAAACTTCATCGACGATTTCGCGCGAGATCTTTGTACGATGGTCGTACATTGTGACCACAACTCCGGTGATCTTCAATTCCGGATTCAGCTCTTCCTGGACGAGCTCGATTGTTTCCAGCAGCAAGTGCAGACCATCGAGAGCAAACGGATGCGACTGCATGGCGATTTGAACTTCGCTGGCTGCATTGAGTGCGTTGACAGAAACAAGTCCTAGCGAGGGGGGGGTGTCGATCAGGATGTAGTCATAGTGTGACCTGACCTGGGCGATGGCCTTCTTCAGCCGGTTTTCGCGGCCGATTTCTGTGGCCGCACGACTTTCGTACTCGGAGAGCTCAATCGAGCCAGGCGCGACATGCAGGTTGGTATAAGGAGATTCGACAATCACGTCGGCAAGAGAATGTTTCTTGGGATCCAGGAGTACGTCGCAAATCGACTCCTCGAGTTCCTCAAGCTCAAGGCCCAGACCCTGGGTGGCGTTGCACTGGGAATCGAGGTCGATCACCAAAACTCGTTGATTCATGGCAGCCAAAGTTGCTGCGATATTGATGACCGAGGTGGTTTTGCCGCACCCACCTTTTTGATTGCAAATGGCAATAATTCGTGATGTTTTGGGCGCCTCGACCGGCTTGAGTTTCAATCCCGGCGTGGCTGGCTTGGATGAACGGACCTGCTGTTTTGCAGCGGCCCCTGAACGCTTGGGCTTTGAGGCTGACGCCATGGCTGACTCCTCGGCTGTGGGGTGGCTTTTCCAACGCGAAATCATTCGCACTTCCACTCTGCCGCAGAACGGTAAAATTTGCCGCAGGATTGGGGTGCAACCGGTGAGAATTTTATGACTTTTAGGGGGTGGCCGTCAGAATTTTGACGCTCTCCGGGAGGGTTCTGTGTTGCACGGTGTGTTGGCGACCTGTCGTCCGGGCTTTGAAAAAGAGTGTGCGGCAGAGTTGAGCGAGTGCGCAACGCAGGCAGGCCTGACGGGGTATCCGCAAGCCAAACCCGATGCCGGCTATTGTCTTTTCATGTTCCACAGTCCTGTCGGAGAAAAAGTTTTTGCTCTTTTCGACTGGAAGGAACTGATTTTCGCGCGAAGCGTGTGTTTCCTGCTTCATCCGCTGCTGACGGTTCCGGAAGACGACCGAATCACCCCCATCCTGCAAGCGTTCACAGAGGCTCCGCGGCCGCTTCAAAAGGTTGCCCGTTTTCTGGTTGAGTCTGCAGATTCCGATGAAGGTCGTGAGTTGTCCGCCTTTTGCAAGTCTTTCTCGCGTCCGTTCAAGACATCCCTTGCCAAAAAAGGGTTCGCGATTGATGCATGGGATGAGTCCGTTCAAACCCAAGACGAATCGCGCTGTCTGCATGTATTCTTCATCAACTATTCCAATGTTTACGTTGCTGTTTCGGCGCACCGCCATAACAGCCCATGGCCCAAAGGGATTGTCCGCCTGCGTTTTCCCTCCGATGCGCCCAGCCGATCGACACTCAAACTCGAGGAAGCATTCCTGAGCTTTTTGTCGGAAGACGAACGGGCAAGTGCACTTTCGCCGGCACGGCGCGCGGTTGATTTGGGCGCATGCCCTGGTGGCTGGACCTATCAATTTGTGCGTCGTGGCGTGCGGACGACTGCCGTGGACAATGGTGCGATGGATGAACGCCTGATGGAAAGCGGGTTGGTCGAACATCTGCGGGTGGATGGATTCAAGTTCTCCCCTGCCCGTCCGGTTGACTGGATGGTCTGTGATATGGTCGAACAACCACGACGTGTCGCCGAGCTTGCACTTTACTGGTGGACGAATCAGTCAGCTCGGCGCATTGTTGTGAATCTCAAACTGCCCATGAAAAAGCGCTGGGTGGAAGTTTCAGAAATCAGGAAAATGATGAACGAAACGCTGAAAAAAATGGGTCGATCTTACCGGCTGCATATCAAGCATCTTTATCACGATCGTGAAGAAGTGACTGTTTATCTTGGCCCACACGGCTAAAAGAAAGTTCGGTTCTCTGGTGTCCAGATGGGATCTGAAAAAAATGAAACAACAGGTTGGAATTCTTGATTACGGAGCCGGAAATTTTGGCTCGGTCAAGCGCGCTCTCGAAGCGCTCTCGATTGCTCCGCGTGCTGTGCGGACGGGTGACGATCTGCAAGGCATCGATCATCTTATTTTTCCCGGGGTTGGTTCTGCACGCCAGGCGATGAGCGAATTGAAGAGCCGTGGACTGGACTCGAGTCTCAAATCGTATGCGGACTCTGGACGGCCGCTGTTGGGCATTTGTGTGGGTATGCAGGTGCTTGGCAGATGGTCTGAGGAGGGTGACACTCCGGGGCTTGGACTGCTTCCGTTTGATGTCCGCAAATTCAACTGCCTCGAACCTATCCCACATATGGGCTGGAATTCACTGAAATGGAATCGTGAACACTCATTGTGCGACATCACGTCTCGAGATCTTTCTGGTGATACAAATCTTTATTTTGTGCATTCATATGCATTTTTTGTGCAAGATGAATCGGCACGCAGATTTGTGGTTGCTGAAAGTGAATATGGCGGCCATCGATTTGCCGCAGTTGTCGGGCAAGGGAATATCTGGGGTTCCCAATGTCACATTGAGAAGAGTGGCCGGGCGGGCCTGCAGATCATCCGCAATTTTCTGAATTCAGGGACTGAAAAATGCTGAAGAAGAGAATCATCCCCTGCCTCGACATCAAGGAAGGTCGGGTGACCAAAGGAATTGAATTCAAAAACAACATCGACGTTGGTGATGCAGTTGAACTGTCACGTTTTTACAGTGAAAACGGAGCTGACGAGATTGTCATCTACGACATCACCGCCAGTGCTGAGCGCAGACCACCCGATTTTTCAAACATTGAGCGCATAGCAGCCCAGAGCTTTATTCCAATCTGCATCGGTGGTGGAATCAGGGATTTTGAGGATGCTGCCAGGTGCATCGCAAGTGGTGCTGAAAAGATTTCACTCAACAGCATTGCGCCGCAAAAACCAGAGTTGATTTCTGCAATCGCAAACCATTTCGGTGTGCAGGCCGTTGTACTGAGTCTGGATGTTTTGCGCGATTCCAGCTGCCCCAGTGGATATCGATTGTTCATTCAGGGGGGACGCACTCCTACCCAATGGGACATGCTCGAATGGATTTCATTTGCTGTGCCAAAAGGGGTTGGAGAAATCTGTGTCAACAGTATCGATCAAGATGGCAAGCGCAGCGGGTATGACTTGGCCCTTTTGAAGGCAATCAAATCCAATGTGAGTGTTCCGGTGATCGCTTCAGGCGGTGCAGGGAATGTTGAGCATGTCGCAGACGCATTGCGTGCCGGTGCAGATGCTGCGCTGGTTGCGAGCATAGTTCACTCAGGCGAAGTCACGATGCTCGAGCTAAAGCAGCAACTTTTCAAGCAGGGAATCAGCGTTCGTCTGGATTGGTGAAGCGCTCAACCCGGGCTCTGGCTCCGCGTTGAGCGTATTCGACGAGTTTCGATTTTTCTGTTTCATCGCCAAACAACATCCACACCATAAAGTGTTGAAATCCCTCTTTGGCATTCTGTATGTCGTAGAAAATTCCTGACGAGCTCTGAACCGGCATGAATTTGATGGCGTCCATGTCCTGATTCGAGACGACGCGTGGACGAACAAGCGTCTGGTTCTTCTGGCTTGGATTCCTGAATCCCAATGCAATGATCTTTTTACCTTGTTGGATCAAAATGGCATCGCTGTCTGAGGCGGATTGTGCCGCGAGAAATTCGGTTTTAACACCGCTGTCTTTCTCAGTTTGAAAGCCAAAAAAGACGCCGCTGCCCTTGGCGAAAGAATTGCCTTCAAACGGAAGGTCAAGCACAACTGGAAAGTAAAGGGCGTCTTCATAGAAAGAAACGTCACAGCAAATCTGGCTGTTTATTTTCATCGCGAGAATATTGAGCGCAACGGCGACTTCCATGTTCAGACTTTGCGGGCCGCGCGACAGACTGGTGATTTGTGAAACCAGATCGTCGTCTTTGAACTTCATGTTGAAAAGATATTTTGGCTTGAGATAAGCTTTCAGTTCGCTTCCATTCAGAACTGGTTTCGACTCGGTCTTGTTCCGAATCTCGCTGAAAAAAATATTTTT
>JBDLRR010000092.1:0-2965 GCA_039799985.1 Pseudomonadota bacterium
ACGTGCCTTGGGCTCGCCATCGGGATCCTTCATGGTCATAACCTGAAATTTGATTCTCTTTCGCCAACGTTCATTGAGTTGAACAATATCAGGAGACCAATCTTGTTTTCCTACGGTCATATCTTCGGCAACATTGAAGACAAACGGTTTTGCCAGAAGCGAATCAGCATATTGGCTGCGCTCTTTGACACGTGACAAGAAAACCTTGTGAACGCTTTCAATAAAACCACAATCTGCTTTGGCTATCTGTTCATCGATCTTGTCTTCCAACTTGGCAAATTGGGCAAAGTCGGATTTCAAAAAATAGAACTTGCCGGGATCGAGTGTCTCGAAGAATTTGCCGTAGCTACGACGGGAAAGTTCTTTGTCGAATGAACGAAAAACATAGTGGTTCTGAAGAAAGACATCGACCCTGTTGCGCACTTCGCGGCAGGAGAGGATGGGGTTTGCGGCGGACGTGCCTCGCCCAGTCGCTCCACTGGCAACCATCATCAATGCGGCAACGAGTCCTCCGGTGGTGACAACCACCATCCAGCGCGCTCCCCTTGACCAGCCCCTTGCTTTCACCATGGTGCAGAACTCCTTGTCCGAACTTCCCACTTTTTCCGATCCATACACTGAGGCCTAGCCAGGCGCTGGTCAATCGGGAAATCTGGCCGCCCGACAGACAAAGTTGGCACTTCGCAGATTGTGCCTTATACCCTCACGGGAACCTCAGAAATGGAGAGCAGGCGAGCCCCATGCCGCACGTCAACACGCCATCAGACAGCACCCGGGATGCAAAAATTCACGAGGCATTCGATGCCTACCTGTCCCGTCTTGGTCTGCGCCAAACCAAACAGCGAAAAATAATCGTCGAGGCGGCCCTTCAGATTGGTCCGCATGTCGACGCAGAAGCGATCGCCACCCGAGCCCGCCAACTCGACCGCAGCATCGGAACCGCAACTGTTTATCGCACACTTCAATTGATGACCGCCGCTGGTCTGCTTTTGGAACACTCGTTCGGCAAAGATCGCTCAACATTTGAATTTGTTGGCCCAGACAAAGAACATCATGACCATTTGATTTGCAATCAATGTGGCAGCATCGTCGAGTTCTGCGACGAGCCCCTGGAAAAACTTCAAGAACAAATTGCCAAAAGGCTTGGATTCAGGCTTAAAAACCACCGCATGGAATTGTTTGCGGACTGCTTGACACCCAACAATTGCAGCCGGCGCAAAGCATAGAGAGGACGCATGACAATGAACGACGTTTCAACAAATACGCTCAAAACCCCGGTTTTGCCCAAGACCAAAATCTTGTGGTCGTTGTCGCAATCTTCATTTGAGAACAAATCCAGAAGCGAAATTGCTGCCCAGTTGTGCGCTCTGCACGTGGATGCGCTGCGCGTGACCGTCAGTCCAAGCCTTTTGCCCCGCCTTCAAACACTCCGCGAAGACATTTCAACACAACTCCGTTCCGTCCTTCACCGCCCCAATTCGGGCGGGCTGATGCCTTTTGTCTGCAGTTTGGTTGGCCGCCGTGCGCGTTTGAGAGTGCCCAATGGAAGCCGCGACATTCCGGCCGGCGAGTCGTTCACAGTTCTCATGAGAACAGATTTTGATGCCTGCGTGCATCCTGACCAATTGCCGCATCCGACGGATGTTGAAATTGTCTTGAGCTCGGCAGATGTGGCCAACAAAATCGTAGTTGGAAGCCAGCTCACTGTCTCTTACGGTCAAACAGTTCTTGAAGTCACAGGCCTCGAAAGCTCTGGTGGCCAACAACGACTCAAAGTGGTTGCCTCGCAACCAACTCAATTGCTCTCGGGCATGGACATCCATTCGCCGCAGTTGTCACGTCAGCTGCTCCCCTTGCTTCCTCAAGATGAGGAAGTTCTCAGTCACAAGTTCAACAACATTGCCGACTATGTGATCATCCACGGGGTTGGCAGCAAAGAAGAGTTGCTGAAAATCAAGGCTCGGGTCATGCCCGAGCAATCGGGTCAAGGCTCTCTGCGTCACCCGAGTGTTCCCGTCGGTCCCGCGGTACGCGACAGCAAGGCCACACTTCCCCCTCGCTGGATCTGGAAAGTGGACTCACGAGAATCTCTTGAACTGCTGCCGTCCATACTCGATAACGTCGACGGTGTTCTGTTGAGCCGTTCTGAACTTGGCTTGACCATTCCTCCCAACAGCCTTCCGATTATCCAAAAAGATCTTCTGGCACGCTGCAATCAAGCTGCAAAAATTGTGATTGTCGCTTCGGAACTTATGTATTCGATGCGGGTCAACCCGAATCCGACCCGTGCAGAAGTCAGTGACTTGGCCAACGCGGCAGCTGATGGTGCAGATGCATTGTTGTTTGCAGAAGAAGTCACAGAGGGACCTTTTGGTCCTTTGGTGGCGGAGATGTCGCAAGAGACCTTGGTCAACGCTGCACCGTTTTTGGAATCAAATTGGAACCGCGTTCAGTTCCAAGCCAAATCCGACGAGGATGCAATTGCTTATGGTGCGCTGAAAGTAGCGCGTGAAATTGGTGCCCGTGCCATCGTCTGCCTGACCGAGGGCGGCTACACCGCTTACCGGCTTGCTTCTTTGCGAACTCCTGTGGAAGTCATTGCCATTTCGTACAACGAAAACATCATGCGCCAGTTGGCGTTGGTCAACTCGGTGCGCGGCATGACCATTGAAAGCAGCTTGCCGTTTGACCAGATTCTTGCCGAGACCAAGCTGAAACTCCACCAATCATTTGGTTTCAGCAAAGGCGACAAAATTGTGTTTGTTTCGCTCACAGCCTCGAGCGTTTCGGCGCGCAATTCAAATATCTTCACTGTCCAGGAAATCGATTAATCAGCACCCTGACCATTGTTGGAATTGGCGGGAACGGGTCCCATGTCACCGCGTTGCCGTCTTTCCTCGATGCGCCTGAGCTTGTCTTTGACAGTCGGCTCGAGGTCTATTCCACGTGAGTTGCAGTAATTCAT
>JBDLRR010000093.1:0-15908 GCA_039799985.1 Pseudomonadota bacterium
CGCAAGGAGGCAGTCTGCCAAGGTTCAAGTGATGATTGGGGTTAAGTCGTAACAAGGTAGCCGTAGGGGAACCTGCGGCTGGATCACCTCCTTTCTAGGAAGACGAGTGGTTGGTAACAACCGCTCTAAGGTGGGCTCTTACATAGGCTCACCGACAAAGGATTCTCCAAGTGAGAATTCCTTCCAGGTCAACTCTTCACGCACTCTGTGACTTCAATCTGTCTCTGGATGAAGAATTCGGGTCTGTAGCTCAGGTGGTTAGAGCGCGTGCCTGATAAGCACGAGGTCGGCTGTTCAACTCAGCCCAGACCCACCATCTTCACAAAGAAAACCTCCGGGCACGTCTCGGAGGTTTTTTTTTGTTTTTTGGTTTTTCAACTCTGAAGGTGTTCGAAATGTCTTTTAGAAAAGTTCTTCCCGTCGATCGTGTTTCTTCTGAACTGAAAACGTCACTTGAAAAATTTCATCCGGACGTTGTCGAAAAAGTGGAGCAGGAAATTCAAAAGAACAAGGTTGTGGTTGTTGGAATGCGAGGGAACTACTTCGTCAAGAAGGCAATCAAGAATCTCACCCGCTGGAACATTCCATTTCAATATCTCGAGTTTGGAAGCTATTTCAGCCAATACAATGAGCGCGTAACGCTGAAAATGTGGACTGGTTTTTCCACTTTTCCGATGATTTTTATCAATGGCGTTTTAATTGGCGGCAATTCAGATCTCGAAGCGGAAAAAAATAAGGGCACCTTGCAATCCCGTTTGTAACAGTGACCTGAAGTTTCACTTCTTGTTGTGGCAGCCCGGAGAACGAAAAGAAACATCGTTTTCTTCGGCTTTTTGCCATTCAGTCGGGGTCAGGGTGTGAAGCGAAATGGCGCGCACCCGTGACACGATATCTGCCAGAATGGATTGAACCAACCTGTGCCTTGCCAGAAGTTTTTGTCCTTCGAATTGAGTCGAGACGACAATGATCTTGAAGTGACTCTGTGCCTCGGGGCCGCCGCCGTGTTGCCAACTTTCATCGGTCACCTCGATGAACTCTACTTTTATTTGCTGACCAAGAAGCTCTTCGATTTTCGATTTTATACTGGACTGCATGACGGGTTTCCTTGCTGTTCGCCTGATCAATCTGTTTACACTGTTTATGGACTGCGTCCGAATTTTTCATGGTCCGTTCTTGGATGAAAATAAAAAGACCAGTCATTCCGTGGTTTTTTACGTGTGCGCTCAGCCTTTTCTGTGGCACGAAGTTTGCAGAGCCAGGCACGGAGGACCTGTGCCATGAACTCACAATTCCCGATGTCTTTTGGCCCTGAAGATGCAAACAATAACGCAAAAAAAGCGAAGTCCAACGTGGTTCCGCTTTCGCGTCCTCAGGATTCGATGCTTGCTTTGTCTTCAGCCGCAAAAAACTCGCGAGCGCAATCGCGGTTCGACTATGCCGTGAGTCAATTTTCTGATGCGACCGACGGATTCCGCAATTCACGTGTTGGCCCGGGGCGCTGGCTGTTACGAGGGTTTCTGATCACAGTCCTGGGCTCTCTTTGGTTGGCCATTGGCACCGGACGCCTTTCCTCCGACTCGCCCGACGTTGAAAAAATACGGGAAATGATGTCGATGTCTTCGACTGCAAGCGAAGGGGATTCACAGCCGGAAGCTGCCCAGAACAGCGCAGTCACGGACTCAAATCGAACCGAGCCGAGCGCCAACCAGGCCGCCATGACAACTGTACAAACTCCGATGCCGCAATTGGTCGAGCCTGAAAAGGCACAAGGCGGAACAGCGAACTCGAACGCATCTTCAGACCGTTCGGAAACTTCATCTGCAACTGCTCCGGCTGCTGCAACCGCTGCAACCGCTGCAAACGTTACGCTGTCAAGCAACACTGTGGCGCCTGTTCCGGTTGCCGAGAATGTAGTTGCGGACGATGACCTTCTCAAAGCGGTCAAGATTCTTGCACGTCAGCAGGCTCAATTGAATGAGATGGAAGGACATCTGGGCATGCTGCTGACCAACACAGAAGATCCCAAACAAGCTGCAAAACAGCTTGCCGATCTTGAAGCCCGGCATATGGAGGCAGTTGCCAAACTCAAGAAACTGCGCAGCAAAATTCGTCAGTAATCAATCATTTTGATTGATTGCATTTTGGGCTCCTGGGGGGTTAGCATTAAGGCAATCCACGGGAGCCTTTTATGACGAATGCAAACCAACTCGGAATGGAGCCGCAAGAGATTAAAGCGGTGGTCATGTTTGTTGACGTCGAGGGTTTTTCTCGAATTTCAGGAAAGAAAACGCCCGCAGTGGTTTTTTCGGAGCTCAAGCAGTGCCTGCGCCGCATTGCAGAAATTGTTCGCTCAAATGGCGGACAAGTGAACAAAACCTTGGGTGATGGTCTGTTGTGCTATTTTCATGATTCAAGTCGTGAGAACGAAGTAAGTTACCTTGCAGATTTCTCGATGAAGGCAATTGCTTCTGCCATTCAAATTCAACGCGAGTGGGCAAAACAATTTTTGGATTCGGAAACCTCTCCCAATCAGAAGGACCACAAGAAATGGCACGCGCTGCCGGTACGCATAGGCATCAATGCTGGTCCCGTTTTGATGGGAGACTTGAGCGTTTCTGAAGATGGTTCTCTTGATGTCACATTGATCGGCGAAACGGTCAATTTGTCGAAGCGATTGGAAAGTGCTGCCGACATTTTTCGAGTCTTGATCAGTCCAAAAGTCAAAGCCATCATCGATGAATGTGGCAAGCCTCTGGATTTTGGCGTGGGTGCGCTTTGGGGGCGTCGCTTTCTGCAAATGAAGCACCAGGCAGGATTGTTTGAAGCCTGGGACTGTAATCCTTTCGGCAACGATGCCGAAGTTTTGAAAGGCGCACTGCGTCTTGTTCGCACGGGCTCCAAGCGTTCATCGCCTCGCATTCCGTGGCTGTGTCACATTCCACTCAATGCCGTAACCCGTGAAGGACTCCAGGGCCGGGTTGTCGACTTTTCAGAGAATGGTTTTTGTATCGAGTTCCCATCGGCATTTGCCCGCAAGGAACAAATCAATATCACAATCACGACAGGCAGGGCGGATTGGAATACTTTGCTCGTCAGCAATGGTCTGTCCAACGTCACCTGTGAGGTACGTTGGGTCGAGACGGTAGGTCAAATGAACTGGCATGGCGTGTCGTTCATCAACTTCACCCAGGAAACTGCGCGGTCATTGTCAGAGCTGCTGATTCAGTTCAATAACCGTGCAAGTGAGGAACAATCTCAGGAAAATATCTAAGCCTGTGAACGAGCCAGGCTGACGCAATTCTTGCCGGCCTTCTTTGCCGCATACATGGCGGCATCAGCCTCTTTGACGAGGTCCTGAACTGACTCCGCTGATTCCGGAAAGCATGCGACACCAATACTGGTGGTGATGTTCAACGCGTCGGCATTGGTTACACCCGTGCTTTCGCTCAAGTTGAAGACTTTTTCTGAAAACACACAGCGGATACGTTCCGCAAGAATGTGAGCACCTTCCAAAGATGTGTTGGGAAGGATCACGCAAAATTCGTCGCCACCATAGCGCAGCAGTTGGTCTGTATCGCGGATGAGGTCGCGCATGGTCCTGGCAGCGGCCTTGATCATCTGGCTTCCCACGACGTGGCCGAGCGTGTCGTTGATGGATTTGAAGCGGTCAAGATCAAGAAAGAGCAGCGACACGGGACTTCCGTATCTTTGGCTGCGTGCCACTTCACGAGACAAAGAAACTTCCATGAAACGTTGATTGTACAAGCCTGTGAGTTCGTCGACCAAAGAAAGCGACGTGGCGACATCGAGATTTTGAAATGTGCGCGCGGCCTGCATCGTTATGGGCATGACCTGCTCGAGAGCATCCAGCAAGGCTTGCTGAGGTAGTCCTTCCTTGGACAATGCAATGAATCCGCTGTTGCCAGTCGGGCTTCTGAATTCAATCACAACAAATGAGGCCAGATTCGCTGCAACGAGGTGTGGTTGCATGAGTGTCACCGAATCTACTTCGGCGAAGTTTTCGGGCACAGGAGGTCTGCTTCTGACAAGCGGAGAGAGTGCAAGCTGGATGACTTCCTGTGGTTCGGTTCTGCCGACGCCAGCCTGCCTCAAGTCGAGCAGAAGTTCCGGATAGGAACGATTGCCATCGAAGAAGAACGAAAACCCTTCGCTTGTTTTGAGTTCGCGCGTGATCAGCTTGAGATAGGTTTTAAGCAGTGCCTTTTTTTCTGAAATACTGGCGAGTGTTTGGGCAATGCTCAAAATGTGCACGGCATGGTTGAGTGATTTGTTTTCGCGCAACAATTCACCGTGCTGCTGGGCCTTCTGCATTCCAAGGACGAGGTCTTCAAGTCCGATGGGCTTGCGAAGAAAATCAAAGGCTCCTGCTTTCATCGCGGTCACTGCGGTGTCGACCGTTGCATACGCCGTGAGCGCAATGACCGGTATGTGTGGCCAGCGTTTGTGCCAAAGTTCGATGAGTTCCAATCCGGAGCCATCCGGAAGAATGAGGTCGACGAGCAGCAATTGCGGTCGCAGGGCATCGTTGTATTCCCATTCATCGGCGTTTTTCATGCGGTCCTGAAAGGCCGACGCGGTGGCAAAGTGCTCAACGATGGCGCCCGCATCCTGCATGAGTTTCTGATAGACCCGTGCCGTGGGAAGATCATCTTCAACCAGGTAGACTCTGGTGTTCTGCAGGACGCGCAAAGATTTGGAGACTTCCTGACCGTCTGTTTGCATGGCAGTTCAACCTCTGTTCAAGCGGGACTTGCCTTTGATTGAATCAGATTTCAGGAGAGAAGGCCAGTCAGTTCGACGGCCAGCCAACTGTGGGCATCGCGTTGATTTCGACACCTCAACTCAAGTTCCGCTGCTGCAAGAAAAAAACGTGCCCATTTGTCGGTCGACACAAGTTTTGCCAGGCGCTCGATACGGGCCTGTGATGGGTACGGAGTTTTGACTTGATCGTGCGCAGAACGCGCGTTTCCCGTTTTGGCGAATGCCGCCTGGAAGGCCACAACTTGTCTGCCGGTGTAAGCAAAAACAGAAAGGATGCTGCTGGTGTCTTCGCCGGACTGTTCGAGCTGGGCAAGGCGCAAATGCACCAGGCTGGAATCTCCGGTTGAAAATGCTTCAATGAGGTCAAAAGCGTCGAGCGTGGTTTTGGCAACAAAAGCTGCGTCGAACGCAAGATGACCTTTTGCCATACGCTCAAAATGAAGATCACAAGCTTCAAGATCGCCGCTGTAGTGTTCGTACGCAGCAAGGCACCATTGTTGGAGTTGTGATTTTCCAGCCTGCGCAATGATCTTGCCATGTCGAGGAGCCAACATTGCGAGGATTTCCAGCCCCTCGGAACGTTGTGGTTCATAAATAACCAGCACTTCCGCATTCCACGGAAGCGATTTGGCCTCAGGTGCGCCATGTCGGTTGGCTGCAGTGGCCAACACGTAGAGTTCTTGTCGCGCCGGTTCACTGAGAAGGGCAAATTGCCCCGCAGCTTCCGACCATTGTTTCGTGCTCATTTTTTCGGACAGTTCAATCCAGGCAGGTGAAGGTTCGCCGAACAGGTCGCCTGTCGACAACGCTTCCACAGCTTCTTGAACTGCGGTCTTGCCGGAAAATAATTGTGGGCGCACCCCCGCAAGCCTGTGAAGACGATCTGAGATTAATTTCCGGATAAGAGTGTTGTCGGTCAGAACAATCCTGAGTCGCGCCTGTTCCTTGCCCGACTGCAGTTCAGAAATGAATTTGATGGCATCAACGCGCTGGCTCATTTTGGCGTCTGCACTCCATTTTTTGTTGATGCGAAGTTTGTAATTGCGTCTGCGCGGTTGAGTAAGGCCCGCAAGGCATGATCAGCCAGAGTGATCCACGCCATGGCTTCAACAATCGGCACGGCTCTGGGCAACACACAAGGATCATGTCGGCCTTTTTGGATCTGAAGTTTTTGAGGTTTTCCATCACTGGAGACCGAGTCTTGTGGTTGTCGAATCGACGAAACCGGTTTGAAGCCGACCGAAAATTCAACGTCCATCCCGTTGCTGATTCCACCCTGGATTCCACCGCTGTTGTTTGTGCGGGTGGCTATTCGACCATCGTCGGTTTGAATGAAAGCGTCGTTTTGCTGTGAGCCTGATGTGAATGTTCCTGCAAGGCCCGAGCCGATCTCAAAACTCTTTGCCGCCGGCAAACTGAGCATGGCTTTGGCCAAATCGGCTTCGAGTTTGTCGAAGACAGGTTCACCCCAGCCGCAAGGAACCGACTCAACAATGCAGCGAATCAATCCTCCGGCTGTGTCACCCAATTGCATCAGATTTTCCAAATGCTCTTTCATTTTGGCTTCGGCTTCAGGATGTGGGGTCCTCAGCGCCGATGATTCAATGCGGTCAACCGGAATGGGACGATCAACTGAGCCACAATCGATGTGGGCGATACGTTGCACCCATGCATGAATGCTGATGTCTTCGCCGCAAATCTTCTTGAGCAGTTGCTTTGCCACGGCACCTGCAGCCACCCGACCAATGGTTTCGCGAGCACTGGCTCTTCCGCCACCACTGCGTGCCGTGATGCCAAACTTTTTAAAGTAGGTGTAATCGGCGTGTCCGGGACGAAAGACTGTTTGTGAGTCTGAATAGTCGGCCGGGCGTGCATCGGTGTTTTCCACCACAATGGCGATCGGGGTGCCAAGTGTCAGGCCATCTTCGACGCCCGACAGGATTCTGCATTGGTCTGTTTCGCTGCGGGCTGTGGTGAATTTGTTCTGCCCGGGTCTGCGGCGATTGAGTTCTGCCTGGATGAATTCTGGATTCAGAGGCAGTCCGGCAGGACAGCCGTCCACAACGCAACCGACGGCTGGCCCGTGGGATTCACCAAAAGTACTGACCCTGAAAATAACCCCAATTTGACTTGCCATCGTCCGCCCCGTTTCACATTGTGGTCGATCTAGCCCGAGACGAGGGCCACCTCAAGAGTAAAGGAAAATGGCCCATGGGCAATCAACAGGCACAGCGTTTCTGTGGAGAACTCAACGAACGAGGCTTGTTTCTTGAGCGATTGTTGGTTTTGGGCGACGGCGACGCGCGCGATCCCCAACCGATCTCATCCCTGGCCTCTGCACCTGCCGATGCACTCAAGCTGGCCTCGGTGCTCGAAAAGGCAGCCCGTTCCCAGCCTGTGGCAGGTAAATATATTGTTTATTTAATGACCGTTCAACGACGCTCAACCGACAATGCGGGGCTGGCGGTGGCGGGTGTGCTCTCGCGTTGGCTCCAGAAGCCTGTTTTGGTTGTTGAGGCGATGTCGGGCAACGCGCCGTGGTCGAGTGCCCGGGTTCATTCGTTTGTGGGCCAAGGCGTATCCTGGAATGCCGCCCATATCGATGGTTATGTTTTTGTTCCGCAAGGAGCCGATCCGCTTGTCGATCCGGAAAAAAACGTTTCGGCGATGATCGATTCAAGTCTTTCGCCCGAGCGTGCTTTTTCGACTGCCTTGTTGAGTTCACCTGATCAGGTTCGCAATGCCTGGGTTGTTGGGAAGCTGCTCGAGGGAGCATCGGCCGTCGTCTGTGATTGGGCCTCATTTTACATTTTTCCCGACATCGCACTGCGGTCACGTAAGGCGACTGCAGCAAGAGCACCAGAGGCTCCTTTTGTGCTGGTGGACGATTGCGGATTGGTACCGTTGTTCAAATATGCCAAAGTCGAGGCGGCAGCCCGCTTTATTCGTCCAAAATTGAAACCCTACATTGCCAGCGCACTGCGTGAAAAGCATGGAATCGACAAGATGATTGCCGAGCGTTTGGTTTTTCAGGACAAGTTGCCGTTGGACGGTGAATTGATTTTGGGTGACGTGGTAGGCGCAAGAAACTTTGATGCTCTGGAATATGGAAAAGCCATCAGCGCTTTCGCGCGCGTGAGTTCTGCTGTCGCCGGAAGTTCTCATCATCTGGGAGGTGAAGGACCCGCTTTGAAGCGGCTGCAGCAGTTTTTGAAGAGCGACATCCTGCGTTACGGCGAGGAGCGCAATCATCCCGATGAGGCTTGTTCTTCGCGGCTATCACCTTGGCTGCACTTTGGGATGATCCACAGCCGCACGATTTTGGCAGAGACGGCAAAGCGCATGGGGGTTGAAGGTGCAGAGCAGATTCACTCTGAAACCTCAGCGGGCAAATTTGTCGACGAACTTGTGACCTGGCGCGAGCTTGGCCAGAACATGGCGCATTATGCGTACAGGGCTGAAATACCATTGGGGAGTCTGAAACTGGTTCCAAACTGGGCGGTCGAGACTTTGCGAAAATTCACTCCTGCGCGGGGCAATCAGGTGGAGTTGCAAAAACTTGAAGATGCGCAAAGCCCGGATCCCGTTTGGAATGCTGCCCAACGCGAACTTCTGCGCACAGGCGTGATTCACAACTATATGCGGATGCTTTGGGGTAAAGGCATCGTTCGTTGGTCGAATGGACCCGAGGAAGCATTGCAACGGATGGAATATTTGAACAACAAGTATTCTCTTGACGGGCGAGATCCGAATTCCTACACCGGAATTTATTGGTGCCTTGGAAAATACGACAGGCCCTGGCCTCCGGCACGAGAACCCTTCGGAATTGTGCGCAGCATGTCGACAGCATCGGCTCAAAAAAAGCTCCGGATGCAGAACTGGCTTGTTAAGCTATCTAAATAAAATAATTGAATAATATCTGAAAATATTGGCCGTTGACGCGGTTCATACAAAGAAATAGGCTTCCGCCGCTGCCTCAGGCGCTGTGTCTGGGGAGTTTTTGGCTTTTTTCCTTATGTTTTCGTCTGGGGTTGAGAGGTTTCATGATATTGGTCCATAGCCTCATCATGTTGCTTGCTTTGTTGTCTTTGCCCGCATCTGCGCAAAGCATCTCATTCAAGGATCGCGCTTTTGTTTTTGGTCTCGCAACTGCACCTGCACACAGCGAGGACTCACTTGAAGATTCTTGGCTCGAGTTCGCCCGTGCCGGTGGCGTTGCAGCCTGGAAAAATGCCGAAAATCCCGAGGAACGTTTGCGCTTTTGGAGTGAGCCCGAAACCGAGCTCGATTGGGCACAGTTGTCGGGAGTCAAAACGCTTCGTCTTGCTTTGGACTGGGGCCGCCTTGTTCCCCATGAGCCCGGCAGTGCCCAATGTGGCATGTCGGAAAATTGCCCTGCCGGAATACAGAATCAGCAAGCGTTGCAGCGCTACAAAGAAATTCTGCGGATGATTCGTGCCCGTGGGATGGAACCTGTGGTCACGCTTTTTCATCACTCATTGCCAGGATGGGCGGTCGACAAGGGCGGATGGGTGAATCCCGAAGTGTCGGAGGCATTTGTCCGTTTTTCTGAAGATGTTGTTCGCGAATGTGGCGGACTTGTGGACGAATGGATCACTTTCAATGAACCCACTGTGTTTGCACTGCTCTCGGATGTTGCGGGAATTTGGCCGCCGGGCGGTAAGCAACGCTTGGGAGGACTGATTTCCGTTCCGCTGGTGGTGCGCGGTGCTTACTGGGCTTCGCTCGAGAATATCGCGCAGGCACACAACAAAATCTATGACATGATTCACGCATTTGATCGTGCAAAAGCATCATCAACGAATCCGTTCACTCACGGTCAACCTGCCCGTGTCGGATTGGCGCACAACATCAGCTACAACATCGGAGCAAGTTGGTTCGACTGGCCATCGGCCAGGTATTTCGATTCGATTTCAAAATTTGTTTTCACCGACAAAACCGCGGGCAAGTTGGATTTTCTGGGAATCAATTATTACGGACAAGAAGTCGTCAAAGGCTTGGGGGCGGCGTTTGTCGAAAGGGCCGAATACAGCGAGTCGGGCCGGGCTATTTTCCCAGCCGGCTTGGCATTGTTGTTGATTGAGTACAACCATCGCTACAACGTCCAAAAGATTTCGCGCAAAAAGGAAACCAAAGAACTGAAGTTTGTCGTCACTGAAAACGGGATTTCGGATTCCACGGATGTTCTTCGGGGACCTTATTTGGTTGAGCATTTGGCTGCGGTGAGATTCGCCATCGATGCCGGTGTGCCGGTCGATGGTTATTTTTTCTGGACGCTGTCGGACAATTGGGAATGGGCCGATGGTTACTGTCCCAAATTTGGACTTTTGGCGGTCGACAGGGCAAACCAGCTCGAGCGCAAACCTCGACCTAGTTTTGAGCTTTTCAGGACAATTGTGCGTGAGCGTGAAGTGCCGGCCGAATTGCGTTCATTGCAATGGAAAACATATTCTGCGCGCTCAGGAATGCCACGGCCGCAGTGTCGGGCTGCGAACGGCCGCGATTCGCTCGATGTCCCACGCCTCGACATGACCTTCCGTGGTATTGATTTTCGGTTCAATCCCGAACAAATTCGACTTCCGCGTCCGTGATTTCCGACCTCCATGCTTGGCATGGAGAACAACCAAGCATGAAGAATGGAACAAAATGAACCTGGAAAAATATCAAGGCCCGCATTGGAACAACAATTCAGAGTATCGCGATTTGGACTCACCCGAGTTCGCTGCCGATATGGATCTTTTGAACAAATCCATCGTTCGAATCATCGAGCAGTCGGCGTTGTTTGATGCAGAAGTCGAGCGAGCGGCTCAATTGTCCGAGAGAGATATAGAATTGATCGAGGCTGCCTGCCGCTTTCGTCGCTCTGCAGACGAAGCGTTTGTTTTGGGAGCCAATCTCGGTACGTTTGTTTCGTGTTTGTTGAGTGTTGATGGAGGTCATGCCCAGGCACGGCAAATGCAGGCTGTGTTGCGTCAGCAAATGACCCGGCTTGGTGAGGCTGTCACATCGCTTTCCCTCATTATGACCAAGTCTCCAGAGGCGTTCGCGACGGCTTGTCTGGCTCGTGTGGAATTTGCTCCACATCGTTTCTTGATTGCCAAGGAACGCGAGTGGTCGCCGTTTTTGTTGAGTCTTGAATCAGAGAAACTGCTCACCCGTTTTGCTGTGAATGGTCCTTCTGCCTGGGGAACATTGTACGACAACATTTCATCGTCGCTTCAGTGCGCGGTTGTTTACAATGGGAAAAGCGAAAGCATGGGATTGGCGCGGGCCGCAGGTGGGCTGCAGAGTGCAGACCCGGAAGAGCGTCGCGCGTCTTTTCGCGGAATCAACAGCGCATGGGAAACTCAAAAGGAATCCTGTGCTTCCATCCTCAATGCCTTGGCAGGCTGGCGTCTCGACAATTACCGCACCCGCGGGAGTAAAAAGCAGCTCCAATTTCTTAATCAGCCTCTCCACTCCAATCACATTTCAGGCAGCACGCTCGAAGCGATGATGCAGGTTGTCGAAGGCAATGCTGAAGTCGGCCGACAGGCTGTGCGCATCAAGGCAAAAGAAATGAAACTGTCGGCTTTGGGGCCTTGGGATCTTTTCGCGCCTGCCCCTTCGGAATCGGAAACAAAAATTTCCTTCGACGAAGCCATTGGTCTTGTGCGCAGCGCGTTTGCCGATGTTGATCCCGAGATGGGTGAGTTTGTCGATGTGATGGTGCGCAACGGGTGGATCGAAGGTTCAGTGAGCAACAACAAGCGGCCCGGTGCCTATTGCACGCGCTTTGCCAAATCGCGCACCCCCCGGGTGTACATGACGTACAAGGGAAGCCTTGAAGACGTTGGAACCCTGGCGCACGAATTGGGTCACGCATTTCATAATTGGGTCATGCGGGATCTGCCACTTCCGGAAACTTATTATCCGATGACTCTTGCCGAGACGGCGAGTATTTTTGCGGAAACAGTCGTGAGTGACGTGTTGTTGAAGAAGGCCAAGTCTGCCGAAGAAAAGCGGCAAGTGCTGTGGGGCGATTTGGGCAGTGCAGAAGCATTCCTGTTGAACATTCCTGCCCGTTTTTGGTTTGAAAAGTCATTTTACGAAAAACGCAGCGAACGCACTTTGTCTCCTGATGAATTGTCGACCTTGATGAGTGATTCATGGAAACGCGCTTATGGCGATACGTTGTCAGAGATGAATCCGCTGTTCTGGTGCAGCAAACTTCACTTTCACATCAGCGGAACGTCGTTCTACAACTTTCCCTATACGTTCGGTTACCTTTTTGCCTTGGGTGTTTATGCCCAACGTGAAAAGCAAGGTAAAGATTTCTACAGGAATTACGTCAACCTTTTGCGCGACACCGGGCGCATGAGCGCAGAAGAAGTTGCGCACAAACACCTGGGTGTGAATATTTCTGAACGGGGATTTTGGAACGATTCGATTGCGATCGTGGCAAAACAAATTGCGGCATACTCGAAATCTATTTGAGTTTGTAAATTGGGCGCTGCACGATGTCGGATGAGAGCGGTATAAAACAAAACCGGCTGCCCTGAGGCAGCCGGTGGTCGTCAAGGGGGATTTCAAACCTCCCGCGTTCAGGAGGTAGAGTCTTACTTGGAGCAAGAATAGGAATAGCTACCTGTCAGGCCATACACCTTAAATTTCTTGCACCGGCTTTCGCTTGCTCCGCTGATCTTCAGAGAATTGTCTTTCGTACCAGAGATAACGGCCAATCCTCGCTTGAACTTTCCGCCCTCGCTGAAGGAAATGTCAACCTTGTTGCCATTTCCACGCTCGTAAACAAACACTCCTGAGATTTTGGTTTTGCCTGCCTGCAAATTTACAGTTGCCTGCTTTGATGCATACACACATACCCCGCGGAGCTTTTTGGCATCCGGTTTGATGTTGAGCGTTCCTTCATTTGCCACCACAAGCAAAACGCTGTCTTTGGTGAATTTACCTTTGGCGTCGCCAGCGATGACGATCTTCTTCTTTTCATCCTCTTTCTTTATTTTCAGAGCTACTCGGCAGGCTTCTTTGAATGCTTTGGCATCGTCGCCAATTTGAATATTTGGCACAGAAACATCATCAAGGTCCTTGTCGTCCTCATAGTCGCTCTCATCTTCTCTGTCTTCTCGCTTTTCATCTTCTGACTTTTCCGCAACTTTGGCTTTCTCTTTTTCGATCTCTACTTTGATCACGTCCTCTGCAGCCTTTTTGGCTGCAGCTTCGGCAGCGGCTTTGGTGGCAGCTTCGGCGGCGGCCTTGGCAGCATCCTCTGCAGCTTTGGCTGCTGCGTCTGCGGCTGCCTTTGTAGCAGCCTCTGCGGCAGCTTGAGCAGCAGCCTGATCAGCGGCGGCCTTTTCGGCAGCGGCTTTTGCTGCGTCTTCTGCAGCCTTTGCAGCAGCGTCAGCCGCAGCCCTCGCAGCCTCTTCGGCAGCTGCTTTTGCAGCGGCATCCGTGGAAGCTGCAGCAGCGGTAGCTGCAGCAGCGGCAGCGTCAGCAGCTGCCTTTGCGACGGCAGCAGCGTCGGCAGCGGCTTGTGCGGCTTGTTCTGCAGCAAGTTTATCCGCCGCCGCCTTTGCGGCATCAGCCGCGGCCTTGGCAGCATCCTCTGCGGCTTTGGCGGCAGCGTCTGCCGCGGCCTGGGCCTCAGCATCAGCAGCTGCCCTTGTCGCCTCAGCCTCGGCGGCCTTTTGTGTCATCTCGCCTGAAGAAGAATCCGACGACGCACTCGTTGCGTCCTGGTTTGATGGGAAGAGTTTCGACAGGATGGCTGTCATGACCGAATCCGCGACTGCTTCTTCGCTTTTGCTCATTCCGCTTTCAACTTTGACCACTGCACTTGCGTCAGCCGACTCGATGGCTTTGCTGATCCGCTTGGTTTTGTCGAGTGCTGTACCTTCGAGTGCGTAGAAAGAGCGGTACGAATCGGGAGAGCTGAACTGGGTGGGCTTGTCGCCGCAAGAAATCAGGCCAACTGCTGCAAGAGTTGCGTTCACAAAATGTGTGGTCTTGTTCAATTTCATCTGCGTCGCCTCCCAAACCGTGTACGTTTCTTTCACATGCTTCAGCGGCTGTTTTGCAAAATGAATTGAGTGTTTTGATTTTTTTCTTGTTAAAATATCGGAATTATTCGGATAATATTCCCAAGCTCAAGATGTGAATTTTGCTTTTTCAAATGTCTGGGCTGAGAATTTCGGCAATTTACCAGGTGGGAATTGGCTCTGTGGTGGATGTTGTCTTTGCTTTTTGAAGGAGCTGGAGCTCTTGCGGGAGACAGGCTTGTATTGTTTGTGCAAGAGCCGAAATTGCGCGTCTCTTGAGTTGTGCCCTGCGCCAAACCAAAGAAATTTGCCGTTGTGGCGCAGGCGATTTGAAAGGGCGAAAAACAGTGTTGTCGGGATGATTGCGTTGCGCAGCGAGCCACGGGATAAGCGTGTATCCCGAGCCCGACTCGACCAGTCGCTGCAAAGTCTCAAGATTACCGGCTTCAAAGCGGACATTTTTGAGCACAGGGCGGCTGCTGCGCAAAGAACAGAATCTGAGAATTTGCGAGCGGAGGCAGTGTCCTTCGGTTAGGAGCCACATCTCTGAGCCATCGAGGTCCTCCTCACTGATGTATTTCTTTTTTGCCAAAGGATGAGCGGTGTTGACGTAAAGATAAAATGGCTCCAGGAAGAGTTTTTCTTCTTCCAGACCTTCCACCTTCAATGGCGTTGCCAGCAGTCCGACATCGATGCGTTCCTGATCCAACGCCGACAGGATTTGGTCTGTCTGGAGTTCATCAATCAGCAGATTTAGCTTCGGGTAGGTGTTTGCCATGTGTTCGATGAACAATGGGATTAAGTAGGGTGCAACCGTTGGAATGACACCCAACCGGAGCTCACCTTTCACTTCTTTTTGATCCTCTTTACTTAAATTTGCCAAGCGCCTGGCTTCCGATAAAACAACCCGTGCCTGCGCGATCAGGGGTTCGCCGTCTGCCGTCGGCAGCAATGGTTGCAAACTGCGGTCAAAAAGTGCCACTCCAAGCTCAGCTTCGAGTTTCTGCAACTGCATGCTGAGTGTTGGCTGCGAGACGTGGCACGCCTTTGCTGCTTTGCCGAAATGTCGGTGTTGGTCGAGCGCGACGAGATATTCAAGTTGGGTGAGTGTGAGTGCAAGTCGGCTCATACGTGAATTTCCCGCTTTTTTGGTCAAGCCAATTTCGGTCGTCTTCCGAAATTGCGAATTGTTCAAAACCGATGATACTTTTTGCATTAACGCAGGGCAACGGGCGCTTTCGCCAACTGGACAACAGCTCTGTCGAGCACTATTTTCTGTGGGTCGTTGAGCGATGTTTTTTTTACTTTTGTTTATTTCGCATTGAGGGTTTTTTTATGTCACTCAAGAATACTTTGTTGTCGGCTGCTGTTGTCGGAATCTCTTCCGGGTCGGTTCTGGCCGAAGCGGGTGATTCCAAAACGTCCGCATCATCCATGCACGCACATCTTCCCAAAGACGGCGTTCAGTGTTTCGGCACCAACACGTGCAAGGGAACCGCTTCGTGCGCTGTGACCAAAGAGCAGATCAAGGTGGCAAACGAGGTGTTCAAGAACAAGTTTTTGAGTGCAAAGCCGCATGACTGTGGCGGTGTGAATTCTTGTGGTGCTTCGACGGGCAACCTTGATTGGGTGAAAAAGGCGAATGCCAAAGAGTGTTTCCAGGCGGGTGGTTTTGTCTTTGAAAAGAGCGTCGACAAAAAGTCCAAAAAAGACGTTCTTGTCATCAAAAAGTCCTGATTTAAGGGGGCTTTTGATTTTTATATCAGTTTTTGAGTCTGTCACTCCGATAAGTTAGCAGCTTCATTGTTTGGTTGGTGCGGATCGGGGTGGCATCATGGCACGAAGTACATTTGCGAGTTTGCTGTTTGCTATAGCGCTTGTATCCTCTTGCAGCGCTCCAGAATTTAGGGGTTCTTCGCCCGTGAGGGGCGGCACCAAAAAGAATGCAAATGGTGAGGGTGTGGGGAGCGGCGCCGCTGGCCCGACAAACAGTGCCAACGGAGAAGGAGTTGGTGGAGCCAAGTCCGCTTCGTTCAAGTACGGACCCAAATCAACTCCAAATGATGTTTT
>JBDLRR010000094.1:0-3269 GCA_039799985.1 Pseudomonadota bacterium
GGCCGGGGATGTACTGCACACGGCTTTCCCACCATTCCAAAAGACCATCAGCCGTCAGGGGTGCTGTAATTCCATTGATGTTTCCGAACACAATTTGCAATTGGCTTGCCAACAGTTGCAGCTCAGATTCCAGGGAATCACGCGATGCCCGCAGGGTGAGGTTGAGAACCCGTTGAGCCTCGTAAAGGTCCAGAAGAGTCACATAACCCAATGAATCGGCGCTGCGGCCCGTGCACACAACCACATGGCCACCGCCACTGGTTCCAACTCCGGCCTTTGCAAAAGAGGGGAGTGCGGCGGTGAAAATCGCAACAATGGCAGCAATCAGATTGAGTGTTCTCATGGCCCCGTCCATTGACTAAAGTGTTCTGGCATGGTTTCTAAATCTTCAGAGATAATGTTTCAAGATTTGGACGTGGAAATTTGCTGTGCTGGATTCGTCTGGAAACACATCGTCGATCGTTTACGATCACACCGACTACGTGCAGTTTCTCAATGCCAGGCTAAAGGCAATGTCTCAGGCCCGTGGCAGCCAAGCCGCGTTGGCGAAATTTCTGGGCGTCCAATCATCTTTTCTCTCGCAGGTCATGTCCCGACGCGCACACCTCAGCCGTGAACAGGCTGTTCGTATTGGTGAGTTTTTCTCGCTTCCGTATGATGAACTGCGTTTTTTCATGTTGCTTGTGGATGCGGACCGGGCCGGCAGCAAGACGCTTGAAGAGTTCTACAGAACAGAAATCCAGGCCATCCTTCAGGAGCGAGAAGAAGTCCAGGAGCGCATCGGCGTTCATGAGCAGCTGCCTGATGAGGCTCAAACAATCTATTACTCAAGTTGGGTTTATGGTGCGGTCCACATCTTGACTGCTTTGCCTGGAACCCAATCCGTGAAAGCCATTGCTGCCCACTTGCGTTTGCCACAACAGCAAATCGCCGAAGTTGTCGAATGGCTGCGCAAGAATGATCTTGTGGTGGTCGAGCCCGATGGCAAGCTTTCCATTGGAAAAGGACGCATCCACATTGGTCGCCACTCGCGTCATGTGGCGCGTCATCATGCCAACTGGCGTATCAAGTCGTTGGATGCATTGGAGCGAACCACCCAGGCAGATTTGCACTACACTGCGTTCCTCGGCATTTCTCGCGAAGCCATGGGCGTTCTCAAGGAAAAGCTGATGGCTTTTCTGCAGGAAACCGAGCCTGTGATTGCTGAATCGAAAGAAGAAGCGGGCGTCGTGTTGCTCCTCGATCTTTTCGAACTCAACTGAATTTTTAAATCAATACTTTTTTGCTTTGTAAAAAAAGGCAGGATCGCGCGCCCTGTTTTTCCGGGCGCGCAATCGTTGTCGGGATGGGAACCATTGTGGGACGCAAAACGTGGTCCTGAATGGCCAGTGAGAGAAGGACTGGTGGGCTCGTCAGGTGAGCTTGTTTGGCAGTTGTTGTCCGGAGAGTACCAGTCACAAAAAAGTCGGTATAGATTAAAATGTTAATCAAAAGCTTCCCAAGTTAACCAGTCACTAAACAGTCACTCAGTTTTCATGAACTGAATTGTCTCGATATAAAGGTTTTCTGCACATGTCTCAGGTTGTTCTGATGTCCTGCGAGTGTCCTGGAATCACACCAGGCCTGCAAAAGTTGGGCGAAAGCAATGTTCGTTTTGTGCTCTTGTCGCGGGGGCAGTCATTGCCCGACCGGGTTGCGCAGTGTTCCATTGAAGAACGTCTTGCCACAATTGCGATCGTGAGTTTGCTCACCGATGAGTTGGGTCGCGAGCAGTTGTCTTTGCTCAAATCCCGTCTTCCAAATCTTCAACTGGTTGCCAACTACGCTGTTGGCTTCAACAACATCGACGGACTTGCGGCCAAAGAGCTTGGAATTCGTGTGACCAACACGCCGCATGTGCTGGGTGAGGCCACTGCCGACCTGACTCTGGCTCTCATGCTGATGGTGGCGAGAAGAATCTGGCCAAGTGCGCTTGAAATTCATCAACAAGGTCGATTCCCGGGATGGTCGCCACATTATGGTTTGGGAGTTGATTTGGGCGGCAAAACCCTGGGGATTGTTGGCTGGGGAGACATCGGTCGGCGTGTGGCAGTGCGAGCGCAAGCCATGGGCATGAAGGTTGTTGCGATGGAATCTTTGCGCCCCATCGGACAACGCAGCGACGGTGTCAGCAGGCTTCCTGAAGCTGAATTTCTTGCTGCTGTGGATGTACTTTCTCTTCATTGTCCGCTCACGTCGGCGACACGGAGTTGGTTGAACGCCAGACGACTTTCCGCACTGAAACAAGGAACGATTGTGGTCAATACCGCGCGTGGCGATGTAGTTGATGAACAAGCTTTGGCTGATGCCCTGCGCAGTGGCCACTTGTTTGGTGCAGGTCTTGATGTGTTTTGTGGTGAACCTGTTGTGAGCCCGGTTCTGCGTGGAGTGCCGAATCTTGTTATTCTGCCGCACTTGGGTTCGGCAACTGTTGAAACACGCTCGGCGATGGGGAAAAAGGTGCTTGAAAACATCACGGCCCTGCTCAGTGGCCACAGCCTGCTGCCGAGTCAGGTCCATTGGTGACGTCAATTTTCGAAATGCGTTAGACTGGATGCCAGGAGTCGACACCAACCCTCACGAGAGCCTGCAACATGTCTTTATCTTCAACTGAATCGTCCGATGTCCGTGCATCGCTGGCCAGGCGCGCTGCGTTTGCCTCATTGGGTGTATTGTTGTCGCGATTGTCGGGGATTTTTCGTTCACAGGTTGTCAACGCCGTGTTTGGTGCAAGCACCCGACTCGATGCATTCAATGTGGCGCTTCGGTTTCCATCGGTACTGAGGGATCTTTTCGCGGAAGGAGCACTTTCGGCTGCCTTCACAAAGGAAGTGGTTGAGGCTGAAGGCGAGGGTGACAGCAAACTGAGAAACCTCGTGTCGGTGGTTTCGGGGTTTTTCTTGTCTGTGACATTGCTGATTTCGCTCACAGGCTGGTGGTTTGCAGAGCCGATTGTTGATTCTGTGAGTTCTGCCTCGTTTCATCAGCGCGGCGGATTCGTGCTGGCCGTAGCGTGTTTCAAGGTTTTGGTTTTCTATTTGCCGATTGCCATGATCTCTGCGCTTGCAATGAGTCTTTTGGGGACACGCGGTCAAACCTTTCGTGCAACCATTGCTTCGGCCTTTTTCAACGTCGGAACGATTGCTGGCGCACTTTTAGGTGGAACTTTTGCGGCGACCTGGGAAATAGAGCCGATCCTTGGACTCGCCTGGGGAACCCTCGCAGGAGGT
>JBDLRR010000095.1:0-4328 GCA_039799985.1 Pseudomonadota bacterium
ACGGGTTTTTTGCGATTTTCAGCCATGATTTGCCATGTTCCTGCTGGTGGTTGGCTTGAGAATCCCAACCAGAAGTGTCGAAGTCAACCCGCAGCCGTGAGAACGGGAAGACTCACCGTGAAGATGGAGCCTTTGCCTTTGCCATCCGATTCGGCAGTCACCAGTCCTCCGTGCAGCTCGACCAGATGCTTGACGATTGAGAGCCCCAATCCAAGCCCACCATAGGCTCTGTTCATGCCGCTGTCCTGTTGCCGGAATCGCTCAAAGACGTGGGGCAGAAATTGTCCTTCAATGCCGACTCCGGTATCGGCGATTTTGACCATGGCCCGGTTACCGTCCATTTTCAGGGTCACCTTCACGCGGCCGTTGCGGGGCGTGAACTTGATCGCGTTGGATAAAAGATTCCAGAAGATTTGTTGAAGTCGTGTCGTATCGCCGTACACAGGTCCCAGTCCTGGCTCAAATTCAGTCACGATACGAATGTTCTTTGCTTGAGCTGCAAGCATTTCTGCAGCAATGACAGACTCAACGACGTTTGCCAGATCGACTGGTTTTGGCGCAAGCTTGAATTTACCGGTAATCACCCGGCTCACATCAAGAATATCGTCGATGAGAGTCACCAACGAGCGTGAATTTCGCTCAATGGCATCAAGAGCCTCTTCGCTTTCGGACTCAGAAAGCTTCTCGTATTTCAGAAGTTCAACAAAGCCGCCAATGACTCCAGCGGGTGTCCTGAGTTCATGCGAGAGAGTCGCAAGGAATTCGTCCTTGAGCGTGCTGGCCGCCTTGGCTTCCTGAAAGTGTTTTTCCGCCTCAACTCGCGCCAGACGTTCTTGCTCGAGGGCCTTGTTGCGTTCGTTTTCCAATTTTATTTGTTCCGTTACATCCGATTGAACACCCAAATAACGCAGAAGTCTGCCTTGATGATCGCGGATAGGTTCCAACTTGAGCCTGTTGACCCATGCTCTTCCGGTTTTTGTGTAGTTGACAATCTCTCCGACGAAGGGCTGCTCTGCTTCAAGTGCGTTGTGGATCCTTTCGATTGTCCGAGGGTCAGTATCGGGTCCATGCAGAAAGCGGCAATTCCGTCCCAGTACTTCATCACGGGAATAGCCCGTGAGTTTTAAGAAGCCTGGACTCACGTAGACAACCGGGTCATCCGGGAGTGAGGGATCGGTGAGTACGATGCCATCATTGGCTCTTTCAATGGCAGCATTTTTGAGCAGTAATTCTTCTTCGGCTTGTTTGAGTTCGGTGACATCCACCTGTGCAAGCACGGCACATCGACCCTGTGAGGTTTCGAACTGTGTCACTTTGAGCATGAACCACTGTTTTGTGTTTGTCGAAAGGAACGACTGGGTGGTGACGTAGTCTTCACGCTTTCCGCCAAGTACCTCGCGAATACCGACAAGGGCTTTTTCGTCTGGGCAAAAGAATTTGTTTTCTGCCTTTGCGCACATATTGAAGTAATCTTGGCCTATGTAGACTGATTCGTCGGCTTGATTTGCTTCGGCTGCGGCAGTTCGCCAAGCCCGATTGACAGAGGTTATGTTGCCTTGTGAATTGAGGATGCAGATTCTTGCTGAAAGGCTGTCGAGCGTGGCAGCCGACAAAGATGCACTGTCCGAAATTTTTTGTTCGTACACGTCTCTCATTCGCCGGGTTGCCATTGAAAAAGAAAAGCCGTTCTCTGCAAGTGCTTCGGGTCGCAGAAAAATGGAATCGATGGTTAAAGCCAAAATCACGCCAAGATAGAGAATGGAAATGTTCAACTGCGAATCGAAGACTGGCAGGAAAAGGCTCATGATTGCCGATTGAAGGCAATAATAGAGAAGAATGCTGAGCATCTTTGAGTTTTCGGGGCGGAATCGTCCCAGGCGGAAAAAGGCAATGCCGCCCAACGAAAGTCCGGCTCCGAGGATTAGTGCAGAATTTGATACGAACACAGACAAAGAGAAGAAGTCTTCCAGAAGGTTGACGATGGCAATCAGAATTCCCAAAAAAAGCGTGAATTTGAGCATCTTTTTTTTGCACTGCGTTCGTTGATCCAACGCAGACAACAAACCGGGTGTGGACTCGCCGATGATCAGCAAAGGAATCAAGGCCCCTTGCGCGGTGAAGGCTTGTGTCGAAATTGTTCCACCCGTGAAAAGCAGGAACAATTCCTTAAGTTGAAATATGATTGCGACAAGAACGATGGATGGGGGCAACCATTTTTCCAGGCCTCGGCCTTTTTCAGTCCGAATTGGAAATTTGCTCAAAAAGAGCAGTGCCAAAGGCGACAGACCCACGACGTGGATGATTGTCAAAAGATTTTCCTGAAGACTCGTTGCGCTGTTTCCGCTCAATGAAAATTGCAACACTGTGAGTGCAAATATCATTGGCAGATGGCACATCAGAAGTGCGTTCAGTTTTTTGGGTGTATTTTGGATATTTGTCATTTGACCTGATACTCTTTCGGCAGAATCAGGGCGACGATAGCTTTTCGTTGTTTGCGTCGACAGCGGCAATACTTATGAGAAGGTAAGAACTCTGTGAAGTATGCGAAGCTATTGAAGATTTCAGCTCTATTTGCAGTGACGGGAACGGTGATTATCGCTGGCGCTGCACTTGCCCAGCGCTACTCAAAAATCCGCGAAGAGTTTTCGTTTGACTTGTCATCCAGACTCAAATCCCAAGCAACAAACCAAAGTCGGCTCAATTCCCTCTGCGTGAAAGGAAAGGTGGCCTATTGCTTTGATGCTGTCTCGGCAGCCACGGCATGGAATTCGCGATTCGATGACATCGATGCTGAAATTTTGAACCATGCTTGCGGTCGTGGTGACAAACGTGCGTGTCGGCATTCGTCAGAATTGCTCTCGGCAAAAAAAAGCAAGAGTGAATTGTGGTCCAAGCCAGAGATGTTCGGACAGCTCATCCAGCCGACTGCCCGTTCTTGGCCTCGGATTCTGTTGCTCAACGAAACTCAGTCATACAGGCGTTGGCTTGAATTGAGCTACGCTGCACTTCTTCACAGTGGAACATTTCCGGTGGATTTGATTTGTGGCCGCACTGTTGAGTTTCCTGACGCTTTTGTTTGCGCTGCAACAGGGTCTCAGCAATTGAATGCGGCACTCGGACGAATGGCTTACCTGGTGGAGCAGACAGACGCAGAACCTTTCTCAGCCCTGGACGACGGCCATAAGGTTCTGCTCGCCCGGTTTTGGCAAGGGTATGATTTGTTGCGGAGTGATTTTGTTTCGGGTGTTGAACGTTTGAAGGCTGCCGGTCAATTGCGCGCCGAGGAATCTGCTTTGTCGGAGTTCCTGCTGCAGAGAGACTGGAATTTTTTCATCGCATTCAATGTCTTCTCTGTTTTTTCTGGAATTCCATCACACGAGTTTTTGCACGGCGCCTATTTCAGTTCTGCAGAATATCGTGAAAAGGTCGCCAAGGCTGTGACACGCTTTCCGCTCAAGACTCTGCCTCTTCTCGAGTTCGTCAAGAGTGTCTATAAAACTCAGAGTCAATTTATCCTGAACAATGAAGTTCAGGCGTATGCCTTTCAGGCCGAATTTTCCGACAGGAAAAACGAATTGTGGAACAGCTCAGTTTCGACTTTATGGTCTGAAGTTGGTCATATTTTAAAGCGAGAAAAAGGTTGGTCCGACTTTGTGCGAGGTTTCGAGATTGAGAATTGAGAAAATATCACTTTCGATTTCGAATGCATTCCTGGTGCACGACAAGAAGAAAATTCTTGTGGATTGCGGCTGCCCGGGAGATTGGGATTTTCTAAAAAGCCAACTCGCAGCGATGGGTACGAATCTCAAATCCCTTGCAGCAGTCGTGCTCACGCACGTGCATTTTGATCACTGTGGTTGTGCTGCGTTTCTGCAAGCGGAAGGAGTTCCTGTCATTGCATCTGAAAAGGCAATTGAGCCTTTGTCCAAAGGCGAGCAAGAGGGAAAGTCATTGCTCTCGGCCGCTGATTCTCTGCCCTTCTTGGGAAAGTTTCTCCGAGATAAAAATCCAGGAAAGTTTCCTCCGTCTCACATTGATTATTCAGTTGCCGAAACTCTCGATCTTTCAGAGTTTGGAATTGAAGGCGAGGTGGTTGCCACACCGGGTCACACAAGTGCATCGGTGAGTGTTCTGTTGGCAAATCGTTCGGCTTTGGTGGGTGATCTGGTGATGGGTGGGATTCTTGGTTTGCCTCCGGCCTGGAAGCCCAATTTTCACCCTATCAGTTCAAATAATACGCAAGCTCTGCGTCAGATCATGACCATGCGAGATTCAGGTTTCGTTCATTTTCATGTTGGTCACGGTGACACGCTTGCAGCCCGACATGT
>JBDLRR010000096.1:0-9229 GCA_039799985.1 Pseudomonadota bacterium
ACGTGGGTGGTGCATCGGTCAGGTAACGCTTGGTCCAGGCACTCTGCCCTGAACCCGACAACAGCGGATTGTATTCCCAGATGCGTTTGAAATTGGCCTCATTACCTCGACCAATTGTCACAATAATTTTCTTGGTGACAGGCTCGTAAGCTGCGTAAAGATGCGCGTATGCAACGTTGTCGGGCAACGAAGAGTTGGACAATTCCTGCCAAACACTTCCATTGTAAAACCAAACGTTGTTGCGGGTCATCGCGCATTCCCAGCAGGTTTGCCGAAAACTGAAATAGTAAAGACCTTTTCCGTCGCCCTCGGGAACACTGACCAATGCCGCCGGATAACCCTCGGGGAAATTGCTCGGCAAAGCGACTGTTGCTTTCCACTCAGACTTTCCAAGTGTCACGTCCGTAACGAAATGATGCATCGTCGCGCGCCGTACCTTGTTGAACCGGTTGTACCAGCCTTCAACGGCACGACCGGTGGTGGTGATCTGCGACTGCAGAGCATCGTTTGTGCTGCCATCTTGAACAGCATAACGGCCACCCACCATGACCATCTGGTTGCGGAACGGATCCAAAGCCATCACATTTCCGCCGTAGCGTCCGAGTTCGTTGTCGGCAAATTGATCGGTAGAAGGCCCTGCATCCAAAAGCGTCCATTTGAGGCCGTCCCATTCCCAGGTGTCGGCACCAATCTTTTGAGGATTGGCTTGCGTCATGCCACCAAACAACATCACCGTGTCGCGCAACGGGTTGTAGGCAACAACAGGCTGACTGCGTGGCAATGGAGAAACGCCACGGGTATAGATTTCCGAGAAATTCTGACCATCAAAGGCCTGCATGCGCTGCGCATTGATGCGTCGGTTGTTCCACCAAGATCCGGGCCAATCGCGGTTCGGATAATCGCCAATATCAACACTCTGACCCGCGTATCCACCTATCCACAAGCAACGACCTGCGCGCCTGTCGTATGCAGTCACAGCACCGGGAATACCAAACAGACTTCCCTCGATTTGAACGGGTGAATTGTTGATCGACTCAACGACCGGAGGACGAACTGCACTTTCGCTTGCAAAAATCGCAGCGCCTTCTTTGTTCTGGGCATCGGCAAGAGTTGCGTCGGCAAGATTGAACTTGAGCGCAATCGTTCGATTGGGCCGCGGCGCAAATGCCCCCGGATTCGTTGAACGCAAAAAGTCGGTTGGCCCTGTAAGCGCGGCTTCACCCGCAGAATTGAACACCTGAGCTCCCAGCGTGTCGTCAAATTGTCCTGCGGTGGCAGCATCAACAGCAAAATTCTTTGCCGGATCCTTTTGCAGGAAATTCACACTCGAACTGATCCAGCTCTTGAGCGTCTGCACGGGGTTGGACACATTCGCGTTGCTGTCGACAAAGGTACAACCAAGACAGCGCGCACGCGCGAGGAAATAGTATTGTCCACCCGGAATGAAAGTGTTGGCATACCCACCCACATAGATGAACTCATCTTCGGGGTCAGTATCATGCAAAACGTCACCCTTGGCGATCGTTTGAAACACGCCACGGGCCAGAAGTTCCGATGCCAAAGGCGAGGGACCCATGTAGATGTCGTAGTAATCGATGTCGCCCTGCGGGACGCTTGAAAACTTCAAACGCACCATTGAATTTCCGTTGTAAGGCCAACGTGTGGTCGAATCACAAGGTTCACCATTTTGCTGCACCTGGCAAACTTCTGATCCGGTCGTCGAGAGCCCCGAAAAACTGACCGGAGTATAGGTCGGTTGCTTGCACACAGGAATCTGCGAGGATGTGCTCGCCAGGAACCATGGTGAAGTCATGTATGCTGCGCGAACGATGTAGCAGTTCCATTGTCCAATCGTGGCAGTCTTGTCGAGGTATGAAAGATCTGTCGTCGACGTGGGCGAGCTTCGATTGACCACCACCAAGGGTGTGCCAACAAATCCGCTCATATCGGCCTTGGCAGACGCCTGCGACACAACACTCGCCGCGGCAGCAGACTGGTCTGCATGGATGGCACGGAACACGGCAACCTTGTCCCACAATCCCGACACCTGACCGTTGATGACAAGATTTGCTGCGGGTACCGAACCGGGGATCTTGTCGACAGAAACACTTTTGAGACCATCACCCGAAGGCTGATCTGGCGAAACAATGGCCGACAACTCGGTCGAGTCACCCGAGGCATAAACGACGTTGCCAGCCCCGACATATACCGCCCGGACACGCACAAAATAGCGTTTGAAAGTTTGCAGCTTGGTTGCCGCGCTTTGCGTTGCAAGATCGGTGTTGCTGAACAGGGATTCGACGGTCAACTTGTTCGTGGACGTGAATGCCACGGTCGACCAGTTGGAGATCCCTTGGGTCTGCGAGGCAACCAACTCATAGCGGGTGAAAATTCCGCTTGCTGCGGTCCACTTGGCCTTGAGTTGCGTGAATCCATTTGCTGAATCGGGAATATTTTCGAGACTTGCGAGACCACTGAACTGTGGCGCAGACGCGGTGGGAGTCACGCAACGCACCATCTGGTTTGACGACATAACAAACTTGTTGTCGAGTCGGAAGGCTGCCCTCACCAAAAAGCAGGTTGGAATATTCTCGGTCAGCTTTGTGGTGCCTTGATAGGTGATGGACGTGACAGTGGTCGCATATTCCTTGACGTTGTTTGCAGATGACTGGGTTTCGGAAAGTGTGATCACGCCGGGAGAAGTGTCGTCGCTCATCAATCTCGAAATTTCCGCAAAAACATCGGTTGGCGAACTGTTTGTATACTTCCAGACAAGATAGCGATCAAACAATCCGCCGACTTCAGGGTTGGAGTCAGGAGCGGTCCACGTGATGCGCACTTCACCCGGGTTCTCGAGAAATTCGACGGGCTGGAGGCCCGTATGCTCGGGCGCTTTGGGTGTTGTTGTTCCTGATTTGACGATGTCGCCACCTGCAGCGAATTCTTGATTTGTTTTGATGTAAACGGCGCGAACCTTGATGAAATATTCCTGATTCGATGCGAGGCCTGCGATTGTAAATGAACTTGTGTCTATTCCCCCCGGAATGTTGATCCAGTCACCAATCGAAGTCGGGCTGTCACCAATGGCATACTGATATTTTGTGAAGTTGCCTTTTGCAGGCTGCCATTGGGCTATCAATGAAGTGAAGCCCGAAGCACTGACCGGAGTCTTGATGGTTGTCACTCCGCTGAATTCCGGTGGCTTGATCTGAACATCAACACAACCTTTGGTGGTGTTTGTGGAACCAACGAAACCCTGTGTTCCAGAGAATGCAGCCTTGATGATGTAGCAATAGCGAGTGTTAGGTGTGATGTCTGTTGAATCCACGAACACTCGGTTTGTGAACGGTGCGCCTGCAGCGGAGCCGATAGTGTAGGCCACTTCGGCAGTGTAGGGAGGAGTGTTGTTCTGGTTTGGCACCACGGCACTGATGATCTCGGAGTCCGCTGCCGGACCATACGATCGGAAGATATAATACCTGTCAAACAAACCGTTGTTGTTTGGCGCGTTCCAGCGCAACTCGATTTGGTCATCACTGACCTGTTTTGCGCTCAGCAGTCCGTCACCCGAGGGTGCGACGGGTGTTGTCACGGCCTGGGCAACAACATTTCCACCCGACATCAACAATACTGAGGGACTGCTCAGCTGAAACTTTGCGCGCACACGTATGTAGTACGTGGTGTTGGGCTTCAAGTTTGTGATTGTGTAAAAAGTCACATTCCGCGATTCGATGAAGGCCCGGTTGTTGTCTTGAAAGAAGCTCCCAACAACTTGATCATTAGAATAATCGTTGACCGCCGACCAACTGACTTCATACGATGTGAATGAGCCAAGCGCCTGATCCCATTCGACAGTCATCTGCGAAAAGCCGAGCGGACCATCTCCAAGCTTTACGGTCGTCTTGACCCCGGTGAACTCTGGAGCCTGTGGTTTGGGAACACCACAAACAAAACCTTGCGACGAGGGTTCAGAAACAATCGTTGCGCTGGGCGAATAGCGGGTGCGGATTGTAAAACAGTATCGCTGATTGTATGTCAGGTTGACCACGAAAGTTGAAGTCGCTCGCTCATCGGCAACATCCAGAGCTGAAACGTCAGAGCCTGCGATTGTTGCCGGAATAGTGAACGAATTCACGGTGTCGCCGACCGCCTTATAAAGCACAGTGAAGCCATCATAGACCCCGTCCCGGTCAGGAAGATCCCACTTGAGCTCCATCGTATTGACCCCCGCAGGACCTCCTGCTGGAGCAACTGACTTTGCTCCCAAGAAAGTGGGAGCTTTTTCATCGTTCGTTTTTGCCGATTTGATGATCCGGTTTTGCTCTTCTCCGATAACGATTGTTCCGTTCTTGGAAACTGCCCTGACGATGAAACTGTAGGTTGTGCTCTTGACGAGTCCGGTGACAGAAAAACTGGTAGTTCCATCTGCAAGGATCTCGGTGCATCCTGCCTTGCTTGGGCTCGTCCAAGAGGTTTTGCAGCTGTCGAAATCAAAATCAAATTCGTCACCGCGTTCTGAAGTCCCGCTGATGCGGTAAATTCTATAATGAGTCGCGTTTGCCGCTTCACTCCACGACAAGTCAACTCCAGACAATCCGGGAATTCCCTCCATTGTGAGGGCAGATTGCAAACCGGCGAACAACGGCGAAACACCTGCAAGGGTGGTCATGTTTACGGTGACGGTGTTGGTTTCCTCGTTTCCGAACAGATCGGCAGCACGAGCAATAAACGTGTATGACGTTGCGGGAGTCAGGCCCGTAATCAAGTAGGAGTTGATCCACTTTCCTGTGTCGTCCCGAGGGTTGATGGATGCAACCGCTTTCGACAAATCGTCTGCCCTGTAAAGTTTGACCTGCGCGATATCATCGTTTGGCGTTCCACTCCAGAACACCTGGGCGCTTGTGTTGGTGATTGGATATCCGGTGATCAATCCACCAAACGTAGGAGGAATCACATCCTCGGTGAACTTGACTGTTTCATTGGAATCAACATTCCCGGCCTCATCAACAGCCCTGACCACATAGTAATACTTGGCACCTGTGGGCGGTGTTCTGATGAAGCTTTGCGCGCCGTTGGTGAGTTCGCTGATAGGCTGGGTCGCAATAATATCAGCAAAGCTGGACTGCAAGGACTCATAGACCCTGTAACGGATTCGGGTGCTGATGGTGCGGTTGTCTTGAGCGGCATCCCAGGTCAATGTGATTTTGGGGCCGGCCATCGACGAAGTCTTGATGCCGAAAAAGACGGGCGCGATTTGGTCTGGTGCGACAGACTTGATCACAGTGTTTGAATCCTCGGCAAGGCTCTTGTCTGTCGCACGTACGACATAGTGATTGTAGGCCGATGGGCTCACGGCATCGTCGGTGAACGTTGTGGCGCCGGAAGCGCTGGTTCTGTAAAGGTTGGCTACAGTCACAACTTCTGAGCTCGTCACCGTGCTCTTGTTGGAAACAAAGCGATAAACGCGATAGATAATGTCGGCAGAGTTGTCTCGGTCATCGGTGGCTGCCAGCCACGTGAGATTCACGCCTGTGGCAGTCTCGGCAAATGAGTTGATTCCATTGAACACAGGCGGAGCGTTGGCAGGAGTGCCCAATGCGCGCGTGTTGATGTCACACAATCCTTGAGTATCGCAAGCGCGCACTCCGAAAATGTAAGACTTGTTGCTGTCGGGAACCTGAAGAGTCAATGTGTTCGTTGCGCCAGTAATTGTCTGCCGAATATTTGTTTCAACAAAAAGCTGGGAAACGAGTTGTGTTGGAATGGGGACATTTGGATCATCACCGGTGGGTGTGGTGGATGGAACTTCCATGTAATAAATCTTGAAATTCAACTTGTCTTTCTGGGTGCGATCATCACTCGCCACCGACCAGGTCAAGTTGACCGAACGCAACCCTGAAATCTGGACGAGCGTGACACCCGTGAAGGTTGGCGGCATGTTTTGTCCGAGCGAAACTTCATCCTCGGTGTTGAGTCCCTCGAGGCCGAATTCGTCGACCGGACGAATGAGCCAGGAATATTCAAGAACAGGATCCAAACCAGACAAATCGACAAATTTATTGACGCCTTTATCAAGCCTGCCAACGATATTTGCTGGCCCGTAGTCGGTTGATGCGCGCACAGGTTTTCCGGCACCCGTCCACTTTGGAAAGCGGTAAACCAGGTAAGTGACATCTGTAGGAGCACTGCGGTCATCAGTCGCCAGATTCCATTTCAATTCCACCGCTGTCGCATCAACAATTGCAACCTGGGAGACCGTTCCGGGAACGGGTGGCTGATTGGCAGCAATAGTTCCGATGGGGCTGAGGCCTCCCTCCGCACCATCGGCATCAGAGGCCCGGATGATGTATGAATATCCTTTTTGTCCGTCCACGTCGCAATCGGTGAATGACCTCGCACCATTCGTCAGTTGATCAAGAGGACGCGTGAAATTGAAACTCGACACGACCGGTTGCTCGGATCTGAAAACTCGATAACTCAATTGCGAGGCTGGAGTTGAGTCATCTGATGCAGCCTGCCAGGAAACTTTGGTGCACTTCAAAACCTTGTCCCAGGTCACCGCAGGAGCAATGTTCATGGTCGGCGCTTGATTTGCGGGCATAAAGATTTCGACCGTGTTGGAGTCCTCGAAGCCTTGTTCGTCAACCGCACGGACGACGTAGTAATACGAGTAGCTCGAATTCACACTTGCATCGCTGTACTGGAGCTGTCCGCCTGTAACCTGGAACAAAGGTGAACGGTAGTTGAACTGCTCGGTCTCCATACGCCGATAGATGCGGTAGGTGATTGCACTTGTTGGAGTCTCGTCATCTTCGGCTGGCTCCCACCTCAATTCTCCATGCCCGCGCAGCAGTGTTGCCGACTGGAGTCCTTGAAAACGAGGAGGCGTTTCACCCGTGTTGACTGTGACAATCTTTGTGTTCGTGTCGCGGTTTCCCTCTTTGTCGACGGCATAAACCTTGTAATAATAAATTTGTCCTTTTTCAGTTGTGCCGTCCTCATATTGAGTCAATCCCAACACGGTGCCTGTCGGATTTTCCGGAAAAAGTCCTATCGATTGCGAGCGGAAAACTTGATAAATAATTCCCTGCGCAGGCGTCTGGTCATCGCTCGCCGGATTCCAACCCAACAGAACCCTGACGGTCGAATTTGATCTCTTGGTTGCTCCGGAAACCACTCCGGCAAAAACCGGAGGCGTCATGTCTAGCGGCAGAATTTTTTGCGCCAAATTCTGATCCGCATTGCCTTGTTCATCAACGGCCCGCACCAAATAGTAATAGATGGCTCCCTTGGTGATGGACTTGTCGGTGTACATCAACTGTCCGGGTTCGGTTGTTGCAAGAGGTTGCGCAAAATCGAAACCGAATGATTTTTCAGACCTGTAAATTTTATAGACCATGCGCGACGCACGGGTCAGTCTGTCTTGAGCGGGATCCCACGTAATGACAACGTTCACCCCGGCACCCAACCCAATGGTTGATGAAAGCTGGCTCATGAGCGTGTCGACCTTGACTGCTTCAATGGTTTTTATTCCTGCAAACAGCGGGGGCTCGAGGTCCTGGGTCGTGCTCTTTTGTTGCTTGTATTCAGCAAGCGACAAACAGATTTCCTTGTTGTTTGCATCCTGCTGCAGGAACAATGGATGACGGATGCGCACCATGTAGCAACGCGGGAAAACGTCCTCGACAACTTCGTCGATTGCAATTGCGCTGGAGTTGATTGTGTTGAACGGATCCTGCGGAAAACTGGTGCTCTTGTCGGGAAAACGTCGGAACACTTCGTAGGTCGAGCCGTCTGACGGAATCTTGTTCCACTTGAGAACAACGCGCCCCATTTCATCCGCCAGGGCCGTTTGCAAACCTGCCCAAACCCAGTTTTGATCATTCAAAATGCACTTGCTGGCCCCGAGGTCGATTTTTTGTCCGGATTGCTTTTCGAACATCGAAAGCCGGTAACAAAATTTTCCACCAAACGGGATGTGCGAGGATTCGAAGTCGTAAACCAGCTTACCGGGCGCATGCTGAATGACGGTCAGGACTCGCTCTTTGGTGGCCTTCGCCGTGACAAGTGTTTCATCGCTTTCCTGGGGATCCTTGAGTGCCTCACTGATTTCATAGGTTTCGGCGCCTACAACTCCCCTGAATGTGACCTTGATTGTTCCGTTGAGAACGCGTTCCACATTGACAATGCCACCCGACAAAATGTCTTTGCTTTCCGCCTCAAGAACATCCCGCAACGACTTGTTGGAGCATGACGCCAACAAGCCGGCAAACAGAAACACCGGTACGAGGTATTTCAGCGGGGTGTCCGAAAACAACCGAATCACTTTCACTCCTTTTGAGCCTCTCGGCCCAATGAACGTGATCGGAAAACTGCAAAATCAATTGAGTTAGGTATGTTTGGGTAAAAAAGTTGCTGTCAAAACCGCAACCTGAGACCAATCTCAGGGGAAATCTGGACGAAGACAAAAGGTGGGACCGACTCGGGCCATATCAGGGGTTTGAAGCGAACTTCACCATAAACCGTATACGGTGCCCAATCCTGGGTCGGCTGGGGAATTTGTTTGCCAGCCTGGAAGCGAGCTCCTGCCTCGCCCGAGAGAGCGCTGGGTGCTTTGCTTTTACCGGACGTCAGCTTCCATTCAACCCCTGCCAGGGCAAACGGTCCCCAAGCCCGAAGCGTAATGACGCCAATCGTTTCTGCCTGTGTCAGGAACGCCGACTGCTGATCGATGCGGGCCAACCCGAATCCCCAATAAGGCTCAAACACCCGCTGACTCGACTGTTGCCAGAACTCTTGAGGGCCGAAATCGTGAATTCGATACCAATACCGGCGCAATCCAAGAGACAAAACCATGACGTCCTGGAGGTATGGACTGAATTCAAATCCCGACCAGGAACCAAACTCAATGACTCCGACAGGGCTCCAGTAACCAGCCTTCAGGCCAAGTCCCAAAAATCGCCCGCTGGCAGCTGAACCCAACCCTGGCGAGGACGCCATCAAAAAAGCGGGTGAGTACGCCGCAGACAAGTCAAAATCAGCTGCAAACAAAACCCCAGGGCTGAGCAGGGCCATCCCGACAGAGGCAAACAAATGCGAGCGGAAAATCATTTGACTGTCTCGAGAAGCGCGCTGGCTTCCTTGTCGCCGGGGTTGAGTTCAACAGCCTTCTGCAGGTCTGCGCGAGCATCCTGCAATCGCCCCTGGGCAATTCTCAATTTCCCACGCA
>JBDLRR010000097.1:0-4186 GCA_039799985.1 Pseudomonadota bacterium
CTTTCTCACCTGTGTTCTTTACAAAGAACAACAAGTTTCGCTTTGGCTGTGCTGATAGCGGCGGGGAAATACCGGATCCCATTCCGAACTCCGAAGTCAAGCCCGCCTGCGGCAATGGTACAGCAGTTTTAACTGTGGGAGAGTAGCTCGGTGCAGCCTTTTTATTTCGAGTCCCCGAGAGAGAAATCTCTCGGGGATTTTTTTTGCCTGATTGATTGCTCAGAAACCTTTGCATGGGCATTGGCTTCTGCACTGCTGCGACCCGGCGTTTTTTTTCACGCTTGAATAGTCGCGGTTGAGTTTAATCGAATCATGATGAGCGTCATGTCGTCTTCGTTCGAAGGGTCCTTCATGAAAGCCAGCTTGTTTTCCTGTAACGTCTTCAACAACATGACTTCGGCTTTTTTTTCGCCCTCGAGAATCTTCTTTTTCAGCTTCCCAGCCCAGGAAAGCACGGTGACTCCCACTGGAACAATGCCGTCTGAATAAATCACGAGAAGATCTTCATCGCCCATGGTGTCAGTTTTTGGGTTCCACTTGGCTTCGCCAACAAGTTCGCCACCAAGGCGTTCACCTGTGGTCGTCATGTAGCGAAGACCTTTGGGGTTGATCAGAAGAGCGCCGGGATGACCTGCAGAGCTGATTGAAACTTCTTTTGAGTAGGGGTCAATCAGCGCAACCATAGCTGTGCAGTTTTCATTTTTACGGAGAGCGGACAATCCCACATGGATGCGCAACGGAGCCGTGCAGAGCATTTCTTCTCTTGTTTTTTTGTCCTCCGGAAACGCCTGCTGACCAACACCGGCACACCACAAACTCCAGTGTGAACAAATCACACTCGTCGAGAGTGAAGAACCGACGCCATGACCCGTGACATCTGCAAGGCAAACAGCGAGCAATTTTCTTCCATCCGAAAAAGGGATCTCGCGGATATCAAACCAGTCGCCGGCGAGCGCTTCTGCAGGGTGATAGACAGCCCGCCATTTCCAGAGCTCGTCGACGTGTTTTTTTTCAGGCAACATACGTGCCTGAACATCGTGACCAACTTTCAATTCACGCTCAATCACAGCCTTTTCGGCCATTTCGTGACCAAACGACAGCATCCTTTTTGCAACCGACCCGACTTCCAGAAGGCCGGCACAGAGAAGCGCGGGCATGAGCATCATGTGTCGCCAGTCCAGGGGATCCGTGAAGGCGAATGTTCCGTCGATTTGATCGACGAGCTCAAAAGAATTGACAGATCCATGGATAGCAAGAGCTGCTGCAGTGAGTGCAAGTTGACCATAAAAAAGAGACCTCGACAGGGTTCCTTCTTCTTGTGATTCGAGGCGGGATGAAATGGCTCCTGTTTGCTTTTTTGAAGCTTTTATTCTCAGTGCCAGAAAGATTCCGATGAGAAAAATTCCACAAGCTGAACTCAGGCTGTCCACCACGAGTGTGGACTTGAGCGAGTAATTGCTTGTCGTCCAGCGTCCTGCAACAGCGAGGCAACCACACAAAACAGCAAAAACGATGCGGTGCCACCTTTTGATTCGTCTGAATCGTATTCCGCACAGCATTTCTATGAACATCATCAGCAAAGCAAATGAGGCGCCCAGGCAAAAGTAGCTCAGGATTTCCTGATGCATGGCAAGCGGCAGTGATTCGGAAAGAAATCCGAAATAGGTATGCACTGCACGCAGAGCGCCAAACAGCGCTAGGATGAGCATTGTGGGGCTGTGATCAAGCACCGACGCGACGATACCCATAACGAGCGGCAGTCCAACCAGGAGCTGCTTCGAGAGCGCAGCGCCTCCGGCTTGTTTGCTGTAGATGCTGGTATAATCACGGGTTGAATTCGGATGCACCAGAGCTGGCGACACATCGAGTGGTCCATACACCGGGAGCGTTTTGTAATTGATGATGAGCTCGAGAGAATCAGATTTTTTGAGCTGATTCAAAGTCAAACCAAAGGAGCTGTCGGAGATGTGGCCATAATCTGCTTCGCCGGCCATGTTGCTTCCCAAAAAACTTGCACGCTGGGAGTTTCGCGGGATGAGAAGCGTCCATTCGTTTGAACCGGATAGAATGGATTTTTCTTTTTCGTGCAGTGTGTATTTCAGATGGACTGTGTTTGCAGGTTTTGATTCTTTGGAGCTGTTGATTTCGAAATTGACGACAGGGTTTGTAAATTTCTGAAGTGGAAAGATGACTTTGCTTTCTCCAGCAAGTGGATCTTCATGACATGAGTCCGATGTTGTTGCGCCTTTTGCATAGTAGCAAAAATAATAAACCGCCTTCCAAGATTTCAACTGAAGAATCTTGCCCGAATCAATTAGAGCAGACAGTGCTGCTTGCGCGTCGTTTGTTGACTTTTGGTGTGACAATATTTTCGAAAAGATGAACACGGTAGTCGCAAGGGCAATAATCAAGGCAGAACGTTTTGTCCAAGTAACGGTTTGCATAATCTGCTTTCCATTAAATCGAGACTAGGTTCAAAAATACCAGCTTCCGCGAGTCAAATACTGGGCTTCGTCATTGCTGATTGAAGCTGTGAAATCGAACTCAAAATTAGAAATCGGTCGCATCACAAACGACGTACGGGCTTCCCGATACCATTGACCAGAGGTTTTGACCGGTATTGATTTCGAAAGACTCAGTTTGGTGATCCAGCGCATGTCACCATTCATTGGAATGTTGAGCAAAGAGCTGACTCCCGGTTCCGCAAACAGGCCAGAGGACTGATCATCGCCAGCCCTGACGTCTATCCGTGCAGCGATTCGCGAATTTTTCAAACCAAGGCTCCACGCGCGTCCCAGGCCACCCGAGAGAGAGGTTTGTCCACACCCAGCGAAACAACGTTGACGATATCCCAGCGAAAAATGCCAAGACTTTGAATTGAAATGTGGTTGGTCAATTGGAATGGTCTCGATGCCCAGGGGAGTGAATTCGCGTAACCAGATTTTGTTTTTGCGGAGAAGAAATTCAAGATTGAAAAACGCAACTCCCAAGTCAGCACCCATGCCGGCAAGGGGATTGTCGAGTGTGTGCAAGGCGGGACGCCAACCCAAGAGGGTGCCCAATTGCGGAGATGTGTTGGGTGTGATCACCGCAATTCCACCTGCGGTCAATCGGGTGGGTGGAAAGGCCTCGTGCGGGGCCTCCAGCTTGGGAGCGGATACTTCATTGGGGGCCGAGGCGATCCCCAGCTGCGCCCGAAGCTTGAGCAACTCTGGACGTTCGGTTTTCCACTTTTCAGGTTCTTTGGTCCCGGCCAATTGTTCATCCGCATCGATGTACTCAAGCAGAGTGTCAAGCACGTGCATTTGTTCAACGGGAGTCAGTTTTGCAATTTCACTTGTCGTGAATATGCCGTTTTTCTTTGAATGAATGGCGCTATTCAATGAAACTCTTTCGGTTTTGGAGAGTTTATCTTCCAGCGAAAGATATCGTCGCACATTGGAGGGTCTGAACTTAAAATTCGAGACCAGCCCTGGCTGTTGATAAACCACTCTTACGGTATCGCCGGGAATGACCCAAGAATTGAATTTTTCGACCAGTTTGAGTGATGGACGTGCAATATCCAAGACAGCAAGCATGAGGAGTGAGCAGTTGTCGTCAAAGTAAAAATAATCGATGCGGTGGGTCGACAACTCAAAGATGGAAAGCAATGCCAGTTCCACTTCAGCGGGCTGGAGATTGAGTTCATATTCCCACAGATCCCGGCTCTCGGAGTTGTTGTATTCCTGAACCTTGACGTAATAGGGCATCAGGCTGATGAATCCCGGAAAAAAACCGGCAAGACCCATGGGTGCATACAAAAACGGGTTGTAGGTGGTTGGGTGTGCAGCATGGTTGAGGCCGTAGTCCAACAGTTCGCTGCTGCGTATTCCGTCCTGGTTGATTTTGGTGAATTTAAGAAGAGTGTGCCCGAAAAGTGAACCGGGGTTGCCTGGATAATAGGATGAGAAAATCAAAGAAACCTTGTTTGCATGGACAGACTTCTTGAAGATTCGGTACCGTTTGCAAATATCCGAAGAGTTTTCGGGTTCGGGGTCGGTGAACTGGAGTTTGAGTTTGCCTTCAAGCCAACGCCTGCGTGCAGGATATTTGCAAAGCGCCTCTTGCTGCTGGCTGGGTGTGCCGTTTCGAAACGCCGCAAGGGTTGCTTTCAATTCGCTCAAGGAATCGATCTTTCCATTTTCAG
>JBDLRR010000098.1:0-4074 GCA_039799985.1 Pseudomonadota bacterium
CAAGGACTCAATCACGTTGCAGATTATGGTTCCGGCTCGGCGCAGACGGTGACCATTGTTCAAAACCTTATGGATTTCCATAGAAAAACAAACTGGAGCGCTCCTTTTTCAATCAGCGCAATCAGATATCTTCTTTTTCACGAACGGACTGCCGAAGCCCTCGATATCGTGGAACGCGCAAAGGCCTATGGAAACGAAAGTTCAAGATTGAATTACGAATCCATCGACGCCATTCATTGCGTCACCGAGGCCGCACAGTTTCACCTTCTGCGCAATGAACCGCAAGAAGCGCTGCCGGTTCTTGAACTTGGTTTTGGAATGACGCTCCGTCACCTTCAACGAACCAGCTTTTGTTCGATGACACCGGTGTTGTTGGCTCAAGCCCGCATACGCTGTGGCCTTAGACTTCGAGCCATGTTTCCTCTCGCAATTGCATGGTTCAATGCGTACACGGGTATTCTTGTCTTTATACCTCAAACGATTTTTGTGACCGCTGAACTGCTCGCGAGTTTTGGTTTGAAAAAAGCAGCTATTGGACGGATGCATGCGGCCATCTTTGCTGCGCAAAAAAATGGTTGGAAAAATGTTGTTGCCGAGCTTCAACTCTTTTCTGCCGAGTTTCTTGTGTCGGACGATCCTCAACAAGCAATAACAATGCTGAACATGGCCAATGACTATTTCGTCAACACAGGCAATGTCTTTTTGCACGAGAGATGCAAAAAAGCCCTTTCCCAGGCAAAAAACCACTTTTATTCGAAGTTTCCAAAAATGGCCGAAAACAGCGCGGGCGATTCGATTTTGAAAGCCAACGCGATCGGTTCAACCTTGCGCAAAAAGCTTGACCAGTCGGCGATCATGGAGATGCTCGCAAAACTGAGCGTCCTCTCGGATATTGAAAGTCTTCAGGACATCATTCTCGATACCTTCTGTACTTGCACCGGTGCGAATGTCGGTTTTGTTTTGATGAAGACCGAAGATTCATGGGAAGTTCAGCGCTGCAGAAACTTCACTTTTGAAGCAGGTAACGAGTCATCTTTGGCCAACAAGTTGTTTGACAGCGACTTTATCGAGAAGGCCAAAAACAACTCAACCAAGCAGCCGCTCATTCGAGAAAAGCAATCTCGAAAATCTTCCCAGAACGTGAATTCTGGCTCGTCTTTGGCCATTCCGCTGTCACAGCAAGGAAACACGTTGTGTTTGGTTTTTTTGGGAAATGAGCAGCTCCCTGATCTTTTCACCGAAGAGACGATTTCTACCCTTGCACCAATGGCCAATCAGGCAGCCATCGCAATCAACAACATCCGGTTGATGCAGGGCCGGGAAGAACAACTGCGCATGGAATCCGACCTCGCCACGGCCAAGGCAGTGCAAAGCTCGATTCTTCCCTTCAGCTCATTGCCGGAAAACACAAGGGTCGCCTCACATTACGAACCTGCCGGAAAAACCGGTGGCGACTGGTATGGATACTATTATGAAGCCCATCAGCGCATTGTGTATTTGTTTATTGGCGATGCAACCGGGCATGGTATTGGCTCTGCATTGGTAGCGGGACTGATGTCGGGAACAATCTACGGGTGTTTGTTTCTGGATGAAAACGACACCCGCCGAAAAGCACTCGAGCCGGTTGTGAACATTCCAAGCAAACTCTTGCACCTGAGCGACGCGTGCAATGCAGCACTGTTTTCAACGGGTGCACGAAGCAATGTGTTGATGACCATGTTCTACCTTGCAATCGATGTTGACAGCGGAACATGTTGGGCGATTTCAGCAGGACATACGCACCCGCTGCACAAACAACAAAGTGAAAAAGGTGGACTCATCAGCACCATCGCAACCAGCGGAACACGGGTCGGCTTTCTGCCGCCGTATGAGCACAAAGCCAGGGTTCATGAATTCAGTTTGAAGCCGGGCGACACCCTTCTGCTCTACACCGACGGACTGGTCGAAAATCCAGACGCCAGCGGTAAAACACTTTCAATAAGAAAAATTCGAGAAATCATGTCGAAAAGTGAAAATCCCGACGAGCTTGTCGGGAGTCTTGAGCGCGCTGGAGAAGAGCTCAGGAAGGGCAATGAACTTCTGGATGACGTGACGATGCTTGCGTTCCAGTGGATGGGGCCGCAAACAGCCAATGCCTGAAACAAACCTTATTCGTCGATGATTTGCAGAATGTAGCGCTTGTTGAGCTTTGCTGCTCCGCAATTGAGGATTGTGCGGATTGCATCTGCTGTGCGGCCATTGCGGCCAATCACCTTGCCCACATCTTCCTTGGCAACCTTGAGCTCAATCACATTGGTTTGGTTACCTGCAATTTCGTTGATCTCGACCCGCTCGGAGTTGTCCACCAAAGATTTTGCGATGTAATCAATGAGCTCCTTCATGCTTCCCACGCTCGCTTCCATCAAGTACCACCTCATAAAGATTCAATTCAATATTCAACCAGAACAACACCGTGAAGCTGGAGCAAACCTTCGCCGGCTCTCTAAACAGTAGGTTTTCGCCCAAAAACAGGCAAGGATACTTGGGCCAATCTTCGGAGAATAACCTTCTGCCCAGTTCTATGGCCAATAATTAGGCACTTACCATATTATGCCGAACAATTGACACCCCTTGCCTCAAACCCCTCGTTGTTTTGGCGATACACGAAGAAGAGAGACCTTATCCGCAAGGAGTCAAACGTGGGCGACCAATTTGCACTCAAAAACAATCAGATATTCGTGCTCGCAGAAGCTGCCGGCGGAGTCTACAACAGCGACCAATTGCGCGTGCTTTGCGAAGTGGCAGACAACGAGTCTGCTTTTTTGAAAATCACCGAAGACCAGCGCATCGGGTTCATGGTGGACCCCAACAAGCTGGGTGACATTCAGGCACAAGTCCGCAAGAGTGGTCTTTTGCTGCGCTCCTACAAATCATCTGGCGTACCCTCGCCACGCGCTTGTCTGGGTGAGCTGTGCACCTTTGCCCATCAGCCATCGCTTGGCGATGCCCTGGAATTGGCAACTCACCTGCTCAAATCATTCCCGGCTCCAAAACGATTTTCGACCATTGGAGTCAACGGTTGCCAAAGAGCATGCCTCGGTTCGTCCACTGAAGATATTCACGTCGTGGCAGAAGAATCAGGGTACAAGATTTCGATTGGCGGAAAAGGCTCCGACATCCCACAACAGGCACAACTGATTCTCGACAATATCCCACGTGCCGATTTGCCTGTGGTCGTGGAAAAGATCCTTGCTGTATTTTACCAGGAAAGCCAGGAAGGTGAGCGGATCATCGACGTTATCGATCGTATCGGACTCACCCCGTTCTTTGATTCACTGCCCGAACACCTGGTTCCCAATATTCATCTGCCGTCGCCTGGTTCCTCGGATGACGCAGGAGCAATCGACTCTCACACTGAACAAGCGGATGCACTTGCAGATTTGAATCCAGCGAACGAGCACAACGCTGCAACACAACCGGAAGCCGGCTCTTTGACCGCCAACGACGCCCTTGCTGACTCACTTGATGCGTTGTTGGATGTAGAAGAAGACACCGAAATGACAAAAGCCAGCACCTTGGATGGTGACGTCTTGGCAGCCGGGGGCATCACAGACGACGCACTCGCCGATGACCTTTTGGCCGGTGAACCTATCGTCGACATCAAAACTCCCGAAATGGATGCTGACGGTCTGGGTGACGCCGACAGCTTGGCTGGAGATTTGCTCGAAGTAGCTGAGAGCGATCTTGAAGAAGGCTCGCTCGAGGACGTGGAACGCGTTCGGGACGCGATCCGCACAGAATTGTCGATGTCCACTTTGTCGGAACAGACAATCCGTCCGCGGACCAGTGATCTTCTGGAAGAATTGGGCTCCGTTGATGTCATTGGAGCCGATCCATTCGACACCAATGAAGACAACGAACTACAGAACAGTGCCATCGAAGAGATTGATGATGGAATTATCCCGAATGATGCCTTCGACAGCATCGAGAGCGACACTGCAGCCAGCATTGAACATCGTGGACCACGAAAAAACCCCTCTGCGAAGACACAAAAGCCAACTGCACCCACCAAAAAAACATGGAGTTCGGGAAACA
>JBDLRR010000099.1:0-3577 GCA_039799985.1 Pseudomonadota bacterium
AGCTGGCAAAGCGCTGGATACACCTACTATCGAATCAGCGGTGCAGTGGTTGCCGACATGCACATCAACCAATTCGTTTACTTTGAATCGCCAGGCGAACCTAGCTTATATGCCCGAGTCACAGAAATTCGTGGCAAGTCAGCCGTTTTCAAAACCCTCAAAGACTACAGCCATTTAAAAAATGCAGCATGGGGAATCACCACCCGTAACAGGGAACAAAACTTTGCCCTCAACATACTCATGGATCCAGACATAGATTTTGTGACGCTGACTGGTACTGCGGGCACAGGTAAAACCTTGTTGGCATTGGCCGCTGGTCTGGTGCAAGTACTTGATGAGCGCCGTTACACAGAAATTATCATGACACGAGCAACTGTCAGCGTGGGTGAAGACATTGGTTTTTTACCTGGCACAGAAGAAGAAAAAATGGGTCCTTGGATGGGCGCATTGGATGACAATTTAGAAGTGCTTGGCAAGACCGATACCAGCGCCGGCGAATGGGGACGGGCCGCCACCAATGAATTGATCAAAAGCAAGATCAAAATCAAGAGTTTGAACTTCATGCGAGGTCGCACATTTTTGAACAAATTTGTGATCATTGATGAAGCGCAAAACTTGACACCTAAGCAGATGAAGACCCTGATCACGCGAGCTGGTCCCGGAACCAAAATCATTTGCATGGGCAATATTGCCCAAATAGATACGCCCTACCTGACTGAAGGATCCTCAGGACTTACCTTCGCAGTCGACCGTTTCAAAGGCTGGCCGCACGGAGGGCATATCACCCTGGCCAGGGGTGAACGCTCAAGATTGGCCGACTTCGCCAGCGAAGTTTTATAACGCTCAATAATCAGCGCTCATAGCCGCATACGATTCAAATTTCGTGATGGGTTTGAGGAAGGTCAGCTTGACCGTTCCCGTAGGACCGTTACGCTGCTTGCCGATGATGATTTCTGCAACCCCTGGTTCCTTGGAGTCTTTGTTGTAGTAATCATCTCGGTAGATGAACATGATCACATCAGCATCTTGTTCAATCGCTCCCGACTCACGCAAATCGCTCATCATGGGACGCTTGTCTGTTCTTTGTTCCACACCCCGGTTTAGCTGGGACAACGCGATCACAGGACATTGCAACTCTTTGGCCAGCATTTTCAAGCCGCGAGAAATTTCACCTAATTCTGTTGCTCGGTTATCTCCATCAGTGCCACTGCTGCCGCTCATCAACTGCAAATAATCCACGACGACCAACCCCAACTTGCCGCAATTGCGTGCCAATCGTCTGGCGCTGGCGCGCAGTTCAGAAGGGGTCAACCCTGGGGTTTCATCGATCGACAAAGAGACATTGCGCAATCTTTCAACGGCCTCCGTCAGACGCGGCCATTCTTCATCCAACAATTTGCCTGTACGCAAGCGTGTCTGGTCAATTCGACCAATCGATCCGACGATACGAATCGCCAATTGAGACGCACCCATCTCCATAGAAAAAACTGCCACAGGCAGTCCTTCGTTCAGCGCCACGTTTTCAGCGATATTGATGGCAAGCGCTGTCTTACCCATTGATGGTCTTGCGGCCAGCACGATCAAATCGCCCGCTTGCATGCCTGATGTCATTCGGTCTAAATCAAAAAAACCTGTGGGCACACCCGTGATGTCATTCGGGTTTTGCGACATCTCCTCGACTCGGTCCAAGAGCTGTACCACCAAATTGCCCATAGACTGAAAGCCTTGGCGCATGCGCGAGCCTTCTTCGCCAATGTTGAAGATTTTTTGTTCCGCTTCGTCCAATATATGTGGCACCGGTCTGCCATTGGTGTTCATGGCGGATGTCGCTATTTCATCGCTGACACTCACTAGCTTTCGCAGAATCGAGCGCTCTCGGACAATTTCTGCATATCTTCTGATATTGGCAGAACTGGGCACGTACTGCGCAAGAGAATTCAAAAATGCCAAGCCGCCCACTTCGTCGGCTTTGCCTTGGCTTTGCAAATGCTCAAAAACAGTGATCACGTCTGCAGCACGGTTGCCATTGATGAGCGTGCTGACCGATGAAAAAATCAGCCGATGCTCGTACCTGTAAAAATCACCATCGCTCAAAATATCTCCGACTTTGTCCCATGCAGAGTTATCGAGCAGTAAGCCCCCCAGCACGCTCGATTCGGCCTCTACAGAATTGGGCGGAATTCGTAACTGTGCAATTTGACGGTCCATCGTTGGAGAAGACTCTTCAAATTCCGGAAAGACGACAGACATATTGATCCTCTAAAACACAAATAGTATTGAAAGCAACGCCATTTGTCATTGAATAACTGTGTGGAAAACATTCATGAATGGGGTCGGAAGTTGTGCATAACTGGCAAAAAAAAACCGCCCCAAGGAGCGGTTTTTGAATCCTTAACCCAAAATCATGCAGATTCGCCGTACACAGCCACTTGAATGTCTACCAAGACGTCGGTGTGCAAAGACACTGACACAGGCGAATCGCCCACGGTTTTGATCGGGCCCTTGGGCATGCGAATTTGCGACTTGGTCACTTCATAGCCCATTTTGTTCAACTCTTCCGCAATATCAAAGTTTGTGACTGACCCGAACAAACGTCCATCAACACCTGCTTTTTGTGTGAGCTTGACGGTAGTGCCTTGGAGCTTCTCGCCTTGCGCTTGTGCAGCAACCAATTTTTCATGGGCTGCTTTTTCCAACTCGGCACGGCGAGCTTCAAATTCTTTGATAGCTTCACCGGTCGCACGACGCGCTTGACCTGAAGGAATCAAAAAATTACGGGCATAGCCGTCTTTGACTTTGACAACCTCACCCAGATTGCCGAGATTGACGACTTTTTCAAGAAGAATAATTTGCATGTTGCGCTCCTTAGATTTTGTGCTGGTCGGTGTAAGGCAGCATGGCCAAGAATCGCGCACGCTTGATGGCTGTGTTTAACTGGCGCTGGTAAATCGCGCGAGTGCCGGTCAGGCGTGCAGGAATGATTTTTCCATTTTCTGCAATAAAGTCACGCAGCGTATCGATGTCTTTGTAGTCGATTTCTTCGACGCCAGTCACCGTGAAACGACAAAATCTTTTGCGCTTGAACAGCAAAGATTGCGTGTTGCGCTTGGGGCGCTTGTCTTTGTTGAATTTTTTAAACGTGGCCATGAGGGGCTCCTAAGAAACAATTTGGTATGAATGAATATGAAAAATGACGGATTTGGAATTTTTTCCAGATGCCAAGAATCCTGAAAATAAAAGAGAGGTATGTAAAGGCTGTCTGATCAGTTTTTCGGCCAAGATGCCAACGGCTTTTGACTTCAAATTTAAACGGACTTTTCTGACGATACCGGCTTCTTCAGTTTCAGACTCGTGAATCAATCTGAATTCCACCACAGGTAATCCTGAAGGGGTGTAGCGCAATGGAGAAATTTCTTCCACATGCGCGATCAGATCAACACGATTCACATCTGGTCAACAAATCAGGCTTGAAATTCAGTATGTTGGGTTTTGCGAGCCTCTTCGCGCTCAACCGTTTTCATCATCAGTGAAGGGGTAGTTTCGGCTTTTTTCTTCAACACAGTCAAATGCCGCAACA
>JBDLRR010000100.1:0-3251 GCA_039799985.1 Pseudomonadota bacterium
GGGTTGAGCAGCTGAACGAAAAGCGGATTGCGTCTGCACAGGTTGCGCCAAATGCATCGCCAGGCGAACTTCCCATGCCGAGTCCTGCCAAGGTGTTTGCAAGCTCATCGGCATCTTTGACTCCAAGGCGAGTATAAAGTTCTGGTTTGAGAGTAGCCCAAACAAAGAAACTGCCTTGTGGAACAAAAGGTTTGATTCCTGGTATTCCCGTCAATGCTTCGATCATGATGTCACGACGTTGTTGATATTCGCCCAGCATCGTCGCGATGTTGCTTTGGTCGCCTTCAAGCGCTGCGGTTGCAGTCCATTGTGCGACGCTGTTCACGCCATTGATGCTGCAACGCATGATTTTGTGCAGCCGCTCCATGAGTGTTTCGTCAGTTGCGGTCAAATATCCCGTGCGCAGGCCGCTCATGGCGTGGCTCTTGGAGAAACTGAAAATCGAGATGATGCGATCGATGTATTCCGGCGCAAGTGAGGCAATCGAAACGTGCTGGTTGGGCGCGAAGATCACATCTTCGTATGCTTCGTCTGAGATGATCCACAGCTTGTTGGCTTTCGCCATGCGGATGATTTCGAGCAATGTTGACTTTGGCAGCACTGCGCCAGTGGGGTTGTGCGGCGTATTGAGGAAAATTGCCTTGGTCTTTGGAGTGATTCGTTTTTCAATTTCTGCGGGCAGGTATTGGAAACCAGACTCTTCGCGAAGTGGAACAGCGACTGGCGTGCCACGCGCCACTTTGATGTTTTCGACAACTTCAGTCCACATCGGATCGGGAACAATCACTTCATCGCCAGCCTGAACAAGGCATTGGAACACGCAAAAAAGTGCGTGCATCGCGCCGTTGGTCACAAACACGTTTTCGACAGATGGAAGATTGATTCCGTTTTTCTGAGCCAGTTTCGTTTTGATGGCTTTGCGAAGCTCGGGAATTCCGGCGTTTGGAATGTAGTGTGTTTTACCCTCATCGGCTGCCTTCTTGAGGGCTGCAGTCACGTGTGGCGCAATGCTGAAGTTCGGGTCGCCGGATTCGAACCGGAATACTTTTTTACCTTCCGCTTGTGCTTTCAAAATCCGTTCGCGAATTTGCACGATTTTGCCGAGCGAGAGCGAATCCAAAAAATGGGTCCCGAGCTGCATGGAAGGCCTCCGTTTAAAGTCTGGCTATGTTGTTCGAGTTCTAGACCGATGTACTGCGCCCGTGTCAATGGGGTGACTCAGGATTGGTCGATGTTGGGGCTTTTATGGTGGACTGTTGAAGAGACTGGATGCCAACGAGGAATTCAAGATGTCTGCCAATGACGCGAGCTTCATTTCAACTTTTCTTGTTTGCGCCTTGTTGACCTTCGTGCCTTCGGGTTGCACCAACAAACAGGCACGTGAACCCGTTGTAGATCAGCCAGTTGCCTCGCCTACATCAACCATACAGCCAAGCTTGGGAAATGAGCCGGAGCCCGGGGCATCCTCTGCGGGCGGAGCTGATGTTCCATTTGACGGAGGTAAGCCCGAAACTCTGGGAACGGCCTTGCCTGGCGTCTCGAGCACCCCTTCTTCAGTGCCGCGGGTGGGCATCGTTTTCAATGTGTACAGTGAACTGCTCAAGAGTTCGTTGACTTGTGAGGAGGCGAAACCATGAGACTTGTCTTTGGCCAGCCTTATTGTCTTGGTCGTGCTGTAGCGTCTATCTTCTTGAGCGTCACTGTGTTTGCAGTTTTTGGCTGCACCCAGAAGTCGAAGGTGAAGACCATCAGTTCTGACGATTGGTTCAGAAACGGCGTCGACAGGTTGTATCTTGCAACCGTGCCTTCCGGGGTCACATTGAAAGAAAGTCAAAGCGTTGCGGTAGGACAAGACGTTCTTGTTGGCGTTGGATGCTTTGGGGAGCCAAAAGACCCCGCATCTCTTGTGCAAGTTTCTGCACCGTCTTGTTCGGGCAAAAAGGCCAAGATTCCATTGAACGAGCGCATTCGTCTGGATGACTTTCCGATGGCCGATGATTCCAGGAATCCAAAGGCCGGGCAGTGTGTATTGCTGCTGGGTCCGTCTGATCTGATCAAGACAATCCAAAGCAACCCGGAAAGCCTGGCAGAGGGCGCGGTTGCCACAGCTGCAATGACGACTGCAATTGCCACCAATGCATGCGGCCTTTCGTTGGCTCTGGGCAATGCGTTTTATTTGCAGAAGACGCTGTTGAATCGGCAATCTGCAACAGAACGGGGTGGAGTCGAGTTTGCCAAAAAAATGTTGAACTATTTCGGTGAGAACAATCTGGTGCCGGCTCTGTATGCAAACGAACATCCGGTTTATGCAATCAAATCTCAAGAAAACCTGCAGGGAAAGTCGCCCGAGGATTTGGCAAAGATGGATAAGTTGCAGGTGGGCCAGGCAGTTCTGCCATGCAGTCAATTCAACAAATCCATTTGGGAAATGTTGGGGCTTGCCATCAAATCGGATGTCCGCAAGGTGTTTTTCAATGCCATGGCCGAAGCAGATCGAAGGGCGGCATTGCGGGTCAGGCAGGGGGCCTATTTTGTTGAATTTGCATCAGCCATCCAGAAGGGGCAAATGCGAGTTGCCGCGGGAATTTACAACCCTATTTTTGCATACGAATTCAATAGAAATATTGATGCCAAGGCCTCACAAGGCTGGGGAGGATTCGGGGTGCAAAGGTTCTTTGATGAAATCCGCACCATCAACAAAGAACTTCTGGCGCTTTGAATCTCAGCCTTGTCTTTTTACCCGAACGACCGGTGTTCCCCTGATTTTGCCCAATTCAACGACTTCAAAATCTTTACCAGACTTCAGTCTGAGTTCATTGATTTGATCTATTCCCTGCGCTCTCAGATCCCGCAGCAGAACATAAGCTTCGCCAACGGGCGCGAGACTTGTGAGAATTGCATCACACAGTGAATCAAAACTGGCTTCCACAAGAAAGTGACAACGATTTCTGAAGTCGGATTGCGTGAGCGAGCCAGTTTCTGGTCTGAAATAAGGCGGGTTGCAAACAACAAGATCAAATTTTCCATGGAAGTCCGCCAGACCAGGAAGTTGATTGAAATTGCAAAGATGAAATTTGAAGTTTGAATTTTTGTTTCCGGTGATGAGCAGATTTTCTTGAAAATGAAGCGCAAAATCTCTTTGTATTTCAATAAAATCAATTGATTTTATAATCTCTCTTGTCCAATGATTCAGTTCGAATCCGAGAACTCCACATCCCGCGCAGAGATCCAGCACGCACAACTGGCGACCG
>JBDLRR010000101.1:0-13819 GCA_039799985.1 Pseudomonadota bacterium
AACGCTCAACTGCACGGACCAAGGTTTCGCTGGTTTCGGGATCAGCATCCAGGAAAAACACGGGAGAATTTGCCGAGAAATTCTCACAGCCAAAAAAGTCAAGCAGTGCGGTCGTTTCTCGGCCTAGCTGCAAATCAACAGGTGTTTCAAGATCTTGAAAACGGCCGACGCAAACCGCGAAGCCATAGCGCGCATCAGGGGTCACATCGCTGAGCGTGCACATCACACCCACAATCTGCTGTTGCCCGGTGCGCCAATCGTTGCTTCCAAATCTTCGCGCAACCAGAACAAGATCTCCCTTGTTTACAGAATCAGGGCTGCGCATGAGCAGGTCCGGGTGCTTTCTGAAGTTCTCAACATCGTGATCTTCAACCGAAAGAATCCAGGCACGCGGAGTAGAAAGTTTTGATTCAAGGCGCTGGCTTGCACGACCTGTACCACGACGCAGCGAAGTGTTGGATTCTCCGACTCCCAACTCTGTCAGAGCAAGTCGCAATGGAGCCTCTGAAAGACCCAATTTTTCGGCTGCGCTGATTGCTGTGGAAATGGCGCGTACTGCTTCGTCTCGGTGCTCTTCCATACGGTAACGCTCGTAGAGTCTCTTGCTCAGGGCGCCAAGAGTCGCGCTGAAGTCATAATCATTGCGCTCAAACAGAGAGTTTGATGAAACCAGGATATCCCGGGCTGCGAGGAGGTCGCCGGTCTTCTCGAGACAATTGGCAAGCGCAATAAGTGCATCGGTGTTGTCGGGGTTGTCGGCAACAAGCTCCTGCAACACACGTACAGCCTCATTCCATCGTCCTTGCGCAACAGCCAACCGTGCTGCTCCCCAGAATGGCTCCGGACAGCGTGGAAATCGCTCGTGAATCAATTCAAAGGCCTTTGATGCTTCTTCAAGGTAATCGTTTTCAAGCGAGTAAACGAGGTAGTTGCGGGCCAGAAAATAATTTTCCTTGTTGTGCACATTCAGAGCCTGCAGAAATTGAAGCCCGCGTTCACGTCGCAGACGGTGGGGCGATTCACAATTATAAACCGCCACGCATTCCACATACGAGATGCTTCGACGAATCTTGGAGGCCTTGAGGAAATTGACGATCTTGCCACTGAATCGACGTTCACCGGAATAGGACAAAGCAAGGACTGCCAATGGCAGAAATGACTTTGATGAATGGCGGAGGCCCAACAGATGCTTGGCCAACGTCTTCAACGAAGAGAAATTGTAGTCTGCACGCAGGGACTCAATCCAAAAGCGATACAACCGGAAGGTCGCCCTGAAACCGCAACCTGCAGCGATCACCCGTGAAGCAATCTCCTCAACTTGCTCCCATGAGCCTTTCCAGAAGAGCAGTTCACAGACGCGCAATGCTGACTTCACGTCTGTCGTGGTCATCGCGCCTCGTTCAAGTCCCTGCTCCACACGCTCAAGCAGCTTCGCGATTTCGGGATTGAAGGTCCCAAATTCGCTGAGATTCACATGAGGATAGAACCTGTTTCCGCGTCTTTCACCCATACGTTCGACTCCTTCCGACTGATCCGACTTTAGCAATCGAAATCGGTATCGGTGAGGAACAAAACTTCACTGAGTCGAACCACGTCAAAGGCGATTTCCGGGATGAAAAATCGGACAGGCAATTTGATCCGTCAGAACTCAACAACCTGATCTGCAAAGCGAAGGAACTCTTCCCGGTTCTCGAGGACGACAAAGCTTGCACCACGGGAAACCATCATGCGCAGCAATCGGCCCAGCGTGGCAATGTCGGGAGTGTGCAATCCGGTTCCTGGGTGAAGCAACATGAACCAGGCGCCCTCAAGCTGCGAACGGCGCAACTCAAGTGTGAGGGTCAGTCTTTGTAATTCTCCACCACTGAGTGAATCCATGCCCTGCCCCAGCGTGATATAGCCAAGTCCGAATTCCAGAGCAGCTGCGAGCCGACTTTCAATAAGGCGGACGTGGGCGAAAAATTGCCGTGCTTCTTCCAAAGACAGATTCATGATTTCAGCCAGATTCAGCCCCTTGAAGCGAGGCACAAGACTCCTTTGTGAAAGCTTAGTCCCCAGACACTCCTCGCAGTTGATTTCGACAGGAGGTCCAAATCTCTGCGGGATTTCAATGTAGCCTCTCCCTTCGCAGACTTCGCATCGACCTGCTTTTGAATTCCAGGAAAAATGTGAAGGTGTGAGTCCCAACAATTGAGACTGCGGCAACTGGGCAAAAATTTCCCTCATGGGCACAAGGACGTCGAGTGCCGCTGCGACTGTGCGACGCGACGTACGCACCAGGCTGCCCGGGCGCACGTCGTGCAGTGAGATGATCTGCAGAGGTCCATCGGGTACAGCTCTGCAAAACTCCAAGTTCTGCGCTGTCAGCTTTGACAAATCCATCAATTTTTCGAGAGCCGGACGCACACACAGTTCAAGGAACGAGCTTTTGCCACGGCCTGCTTCACCGCGTATGAGGGTCAGACTCGCCTGCGGAATCGCGATTCGCTGCGCACAAGCAGTACGAACTTTGACATTCTCAAGAATCAAGGCTGCTGGCTGCCTTTCGGTTGGTGCGGTTGCATCCGCTTTGCGCCGACGACGGGCGGCATCAAGCACCACACTGGAGCTTACCTTGAGAGATTCTGCAGAGGTCGTGGCCTCAAACAATTGAGCTTCTTTTTTCAAGAGCATCTGAGCTATTTGATCTTCACCCAAAAAATGTGAAGTAATGCGACCACCCAGTCTGCCTGCACCGGGTCCCATCAAGAAAATCTCATCGCAATGCTTCAGAAATTGAGGATGATGTTCAACAACAACCACCGAAGAACCTGCATCAACAAGTGAACGCAACACCTTGACCAGGCGTGCCACTTCCGCGCCGGTGAGGCCTTGGCATGGTTCATCCATGATATAAAGAGCACCGCGCAGCTGGTTTGAAATCATGGACGCAAGCCGCAGACGCTGCAGGTCGCCAGGCGACAAACTGCCACCATCACGATTGAGTGTCAGATGCTCGAGTCCCAACTGACACATGGTTTCAACCAATCGCAGCGCCTCAGACAAAACCTGGTTTTTAGCCCGTTCGCTGCCTGCATCCTGAATGAAAGAGGTCTTGAGGTGATTCAGCAATTCGACAAGCGGAGCCTGGTGAAGATGTTCGAAGTTCTGACCTTGCACCCGAACAATAGGACGACCGGGATCGAGGCGACTGCCCGCGCATTTCTTGCAGGGATAAATATCTGCCGGAAGATCTTCATCCTGCGAGCCCGTGCCTGCACAGGTCTCGCACTGGGCCAAAGATGAGTGGCTGAAATATCGAGGATCAAGTCGGGGAGCACTTTCGCCGCATTGTGGGCAGGCAGACTTTGTATTGAATTTTTGAACCTCGGTCTTGAATTCGATTTTGACAACACCCTTGCCGTATTCGAGGGCTTGACCCACCGCGCGTTCAAGTCGTGCCATTCTTTCGGGCATCACCTGGACAGCATCAACGAGAACCTCGATGGTATTCAATTTCTTTGCATCAATGAAAATCTTCAGGTCTTCGTCCTGCAGTGAATACGATTGACCGTTCACGCGAATTTTCGAAAATCCCAGTTGGCGGAATTTCTCAATTTCAGTGCTGAAGGCCCCCTTTCGACGTTCAACGATAGGAGCAACAATTGTGATTTTTTGTCCCTCAAATCCATGGGCGATTTTGCTCATCAACTCGCGAAAGGGAGTTGCGCGGAGCGGCACATCACAATGACGGCAATGCACATCTCCGAATGCCGCGAAATATACGCGCAACAAATCACTCACACCGGAAATGGTCCCAACGGTTGAAAGCTTTCCAGCCACGCCTTGTCTTTGCGACAAACCCAGCGCCGGTGGTAGGCCGCGGATGGCTTTGAATTTGGGCCGCACCGTCCGCGACCAGAACGAATGACCCATCAATTGAACGGGGGCATGGCTCGCGTCAGCAAAGCGACGAAAGGCCTCAACATAAAGTGTATCGAAAACAAGGCTGGATTTGCCCGAGCCACTGACACCCGTGAATGCCACAAGCTTGTGTTTGCTGATGTCGACATCGACGGACTGCAAATTGTGCTCATGTGCACCTTTTACCTCGATCGTCTGCATTTTGCCTTTTCCTCCGATGTCCCCTCATTGACGCCGTGCGCACTATATCAGAGTCGGGTACGATTGAACTGTCTCCCATTGGAAGGGAGTCAGCCGCTGGTGGTCTTCCCAATGGTGGGCCCAGCCATGAACGGATGAAATATATGATAAACAGTGAAAGCAACATGGCGAGTGCAGACGTGTCCAAACAAATTGACTTTCAAGCAGTTTTGAAAGCCCACGAACAGGGCCTCAACCAGCCTGAGGGCACGATGACGCTTATCGCTGGCGATGCCAGCGACCGGAAGTTCTACCGCCTGGAATCGGAAGAATTCAGTGCCATTTGCATGAAGTTCCCAAAATGGGAAGGCGGTTATGGCGGAGATCCACTCAGCTGGTTGGGCATGCAATCGGCACTTGTGGGTATCGGCATCCCTGTTCCGCGTGTTCTTTTTGTGGATGAGCAAAATGCGTGCATCTGGACAGAGGATTTCGGCGACCATTTTCTCAACTTCAGCCTTGGCAATCGAATCCTCGATGAGAAAGACAACGAGTGCGCAGCAACCCTTGAGCTCTTTAAAGACGCACTCGATTTGCTGGTCCAGGTGCAATACCCGCGCCGTCACCTGCTCAATCATCCAGCACAGGACAGGGCGTTCGATTTCGAAAAACTGATGTTCGAAATGAACTTTTTCATGACCCACTTTGTGAAGGGTTGGCTTGGCCTGCCGCTCACGGAAAGCGATCCACGTGACCGTGAATTGGTGAAAGAAATGGAATCTGTCTGCACGCTTCTTCACGGTGCCGAGAGGGTGCTTTGTCATCGCGATTATCACGTGAGGAACGTGATGGTGGTGCGCGGCGGAGTTCGCTGGATTGATTTTCAGGATGCCCGCATGGGTCCGCACACATATGACGTTGTCAGCCTGGTGCGCGACAGCTACACAAGAATTACCTCTGAGACCCGCATCTCGCTTTTGAAATTCTATGGTGCAAAACTCAACGAGGCCCGGTTGCGATCAGGCCGTAATGCCATTGGAAACGAAGAATTGTTCCACGAAGCATCTTTGATGGGTCTGCAACGCAATATCAAAGCGCTCGGCAGCTTCGGATATTTGGCAACCCAAAAGCAAAAAACGGCCTACCTCAAATACATCGGCTCAACGATTGAGACTGTTTTGGCTGATGATTTTTCGAAGGGCTCAGGGATGAGAATTTCGGACGCTTTTCCTGCCACAAGCGAGTTCTTGCACGACATTGTGCAAGGCCGTTGGAAGGCGCTCTTTGAGTCCAAATTGCGAGCCTATGGAGTCACGGAAACATTCTGATGGACTGCCTCGGCAGCGGCATCAAAATTGCCGTCATTTCAGTTCAGAAATTGGAACAACTTCAAAACTTCCGTTCGCACGGTCGACAAGAATTGTGACTGTTTTGCTTTGTTTGTCGATCATATAGGGATACTCACCGCGATTGTTTCCAAAGCGACGGTCAAGCCAAGTCTTCAGCGCAGCAGAGACCTGAACATCAGTCATCGTCATTTCCAACTCAACCGTGCGACCGTCTTCCTGGTAAGACAATTTTTTGGGTGGTGGAACGTTGATGACAATACTTCCGGCATGTGCGCTTTCTTCGAAAACGCCATGAGAAATCACGAAGGTCGTCGTCAAAACCATCAAAACGCGAACCAATGCATTACGCTTTGCCATGACGTGTGATCCTCCCGGAAATAATGAGATCGAAGGCGGTATTTTGTTCGCCGGTTTCCGCCACACCCGGATTCGAAGCATGCTTCAAAATCACTTTGCGCAAATCGTCAAGAAGTGCTTGGGAAGCGCGCACATTTTCTCCGAGGCCATGATAGTAGCAATACAAACTTTCCTCGGGAGCATCGTTGGGAGTTGCAATCTTCGAAAGTGCTGTGGCTCGGTCGGCTGCAACCTGCGCTGCCGAAAGAGAATCGTGTCCCATGAATTCAAGACCACTCACCAGTGCTTCGTATCCGCAAGAGTGTTTCTTGGAGGCACGAATTGCTTCGTGTTGGAGCAGAAGTGGGAGGTGAAGATTTTCGATGTAGAGACGGACAATCTCGGAGTCACCCGACTGGGCAAGCAAAACTCCGGTGTGCAGTGGTCTGTCTGCGACCACGTTATGGAAAACCTCGATCAGTTCAGGATGATGCTTGATAAAGCGATAGAGCTGCGTGTGCGTCTCCTCGCTCACGAGCATTTTTGACAAAACATTCGTCACGGGTATCCCTCCGCACGCCCAGTTTGTTAATTGGCCGGTCGACCAAACTTGTAACATGCACAGTACCACCCGGCAAGGACTGCCGCCACAAAATTTTCACCTGCGCATCAATTCAAAATGGGTGAAGTAGTGCTTGAGCAATTCACGCAGACGCTCGATCACTTGTTGAGACTGAAGGTCATCGGATTTCGGTTTTTTCCAATCAATATAGTCTTCCAGGACCTGACGCTCGAAACGCAATCGGGTGTCGTAAGGAAGCTGACAAAGGAGAGCACCCAATCTGACCCACCAGCGGATTCGTCTTGGCATGAGGGGCTCACGGGTTTCGTCGGTGCGTCGTGTGCCAACCTGAAGCGCACGTTCGTCTGGACTCACTGGATTTTCAATCACTTGCAAGAAATGCTCGCGTTCGTCGATGGAAACTTCGGAAAAGTGCAAAAGCAGTTTCTCTTGCCAAGGATCAAGCTGGGTTTCGGCCCCTTGAACTACCTCACTTGTTTTTATCCTGGACAAGAAATGAGCCAAATCCAAGGCCTCGAGGTCTGCGATTCTCAGCAATAAATCGAGTGCGATGCCTTTTGAATTGTCGGTCGTGTTTTGTTCGTACTCTCGATAACGATTGAGAGATAAACCAAGACGGTTGGCCATTTCGCTTTGTGTTAGACCTTCGCGGGCCCGAAAAGTAGCCAAAAAACGAGCGACCCCATCCAGATAACCGGCCAATTGCGGATGTGATGGCGAACTCGACATTTTCAAGCCTCGCAAGGGGCTGCGGTTGTGGATTCAATTCTTGCTGTCACTGGTTTAATCATGCCCACCTTGAGCTGTCCAGCAAGTCTCCCTTAGGCTTGATCATGCAAGCCTGCACACGCAGGGTCAAATGCCGACGCCCGAAATAGTCTTGGGGAGACTTTTGAAGATATGAATCCACAAGAATTCAATGCGATTGTTCTTTGCGCAGGACTTGGAACCCGTCTGCGCCCCCTCACCAGCGCGCTCCCGAAGCCGGCGGTGCCGGTTGGACCGGTTCCAGCTGCGCTGCGAAACATCGAACAGCTGCTGACATTGGGCCTGCCGGTCGTCCACTGCAACACGCACTACCTTGCCTCGGAGCTTGAAAAAGAATTGTTGGCTGCATGCCAATCTCGAGGCATCCCGAGTCACAGGCTTCGTTTCTGGAATGAACCCGAATTGTTGGAAACCGGCGGTGGCATTGCACGGATTGCAAAGACCCTTGCCAGTGAGGGTAATCAGCAGGGTTGCAAGGACACGCTCGTCGTGTCGGGCGACATCGTTGCCGATATTCCAATCGCCCGCATGTTGGAACGCTGGCAGACGCGCAAGAGCTCTGAAACAGCGTTGATGGTCACCCTTCCTTTAGACAAGCCTCGAAAAGATGTGACTTGGGTCGCCGAAGCCAGCCACTCTGTTATGGGCTTTGGCGCAGACTGCGATCCGCAGGCCGCAGCAGACCGTGGGTATTCACCACGGGTGTTTTCAAATCATCAGATCATTTCGGGACAAATTCTCGAGCGCAGCTCAATCGAAAAAAAATCCAGTATCGACATTTTTTATCGTCAGGCTCTTCGCCAAGGAGAGTCCATCATTCACGTGCCACTTGAGCCTCAAGCGCATTGGTTTGATATTGGAACCCCACAAACATACATGCATTGCATAAGCAAGCTTGATCATGATCTACCCCTTCACCTTGCGCAACTGGGATCAACTTTGATCAATCTGTGTGTTGTTGATCAACCTGGGGGTGATCATCCTGTGCAGACCATGGACACAGCTCGTCATGATCAATCCTGCACACCCAAGATGACTTTTGCGGAAATTTGCCTGAGCAAGATCAGTCCAACCTCTACAACCCACTGGCTGTGGATGGGCAGTCTTTACTCGGTTCCCTCAGGTTTTCACGATGGTTTGTCGAATTTGATTCTTCGCTCTTCCCAGGCCCCGGCGGGCCGCTCGACTCATGGGGCAGGTTTGCCTTCCCAGGCTCTCTCTCTTCACCCTCTTCAGGGTGGGTTGAAGCGGCTGCTTGACCACTCTTCTCTACCTCATCCCGACTCCTGGCTCCACTCTTCGGACACAGTCGGGTTGATTGATGCACCCCTTCCTGAGTCTCTTGCCTCGCATCCTCTCTTCGTCTCTCCGGTTCTCGTTCCCTTGGACCTTTTGTTGAGAACTGATGCTGTGTCGGGACCTACTTCGCCAGATACTCTCTCGCCGTTTTGGATCCTGTTTATTCAGCCGCGGCCGTGAACTGCACAGCTCCGCCTTCGTCCATCGCCACAGTGCCTTCATCGCTGTTGGAGTTGGCGGTCTCTTGCTCGTCTTGTTTCACTTCGCCTTCATCTTCACGCTCGTCTTTGAAAGCCACTTTACTGGTTGAGCGATAACTCAGAACCATACCGACACGGATGCGGTCAGGGTTGAGAATCTGTGGATTCTCTTTCCAGAGTGCACGCCAAGCGCCTTGGGTGCCGTAGAATTTCGCAGCCAGGCCGGCGAGTGTGTCACCTTTGGCAATTGTGTACGCTTGCCGATTTCCAATCTCATATTTTTCTGCAAAGGCTTTGGATGACTCATCCAGGGTGAAGTAAATCACATCTCCTGGATAGATTTTATTTGCGTCGGCAAGGCCATTTTCAGTCTGAAGTGCTTTCCACTTTTTGCGCGAGCCAAAGATTTTTTGAGCAATTGCTCCAAGAGTATCTCCACGCATCACATAATAAGCCATTTTGGAGCCCATTTCAGGCAGCGCCGTTGGTCCTGTCGCAACTGCAGATGAGCTGCTGGCACTTGCTGTTTCACCGGCAGCAGGAGCTGCGGGCGCAAGAGCGGCAGATGAATCCGCTGGTGCTGCTGTTGCGGCGCCTGCATCTGAGGGCATCGGGGCTGCTCCAACAGACGGGTCAACCGGAGCTGCGTTTGCAGGCACTGTTGACGAATTCGAAGCGGAAGCGAATGGGTTACTGGCATTTGCATCAGCCGCAGTCGCTGCAGGAGCAGAGTCGGCGGCCGCAGAGTCTGCAGTAGCAGGATTCGCATCACCAGCTGCACCTACGTTGCCATTGGCCTCGGCATTGATAGCGCCACCATCAACGGGTGCGGCACTATCATTGCTGGCTCCTTCACCCTTGTCATTGGCGATGGCGTTGTTCAGCTCATTACCAATGGGGTTGTTCGCAGCAGCTGCTTCACCCTCAGGCTTGGCGGTGTTCGAAGATTCGGTGTTGGCATTGACTGCCGCAGCGTTATCTCCGGAAGCATTTGCGCCATTGGCAGCAGCGTTTCCAGAAGCTGCTTCTTCACCAGATGCGGCACCCTCTAACGCCGGACTGGGCGATTCTTCACCTGACGAACTGCATGCCATCGGCCCTACGGCAAGAAAGATTGCCGCAACAGCCGGAAGCAGATAACTTCTCATTATGGAGATCGGTCGAGAACACTTCATTGCCGGACACCCTCAAAAGGTTTCCCATGTTGGAACCCCTAGTCCCAACGTCACACGCTGATGATTCGGAGTCTCATTGAAAAGCTTTAAACGCGTTGCAATATTTTTTGGCATATCCTTTTGCCCGCCGCCAAAGCTTTGGCGCTCAACCCTGCGAGACCGACAATGACTTCTTTTGATCACGTGACTGTTTTGCTGGATGAAACGGTTGATCTGATAACTCAACCGCTCGAAAATAATGCTTTTCCAAACAACGCTCTGGTTTTTGTGGATTGCACACTGGGTGGAGCGGGACACACACTTCACCTGTTGGAAAAATTGGCCAACAAACTACGTACCGGCGCACTCAATGCTTCAGCAATCGAACATATTTGCTGCGATCAAGATCCACACGCCCTCGACGTTGCAAGTCAACGGATTCAGCATTGGCAAAGTCAGAATCTTGACCTTCCAGTCGTCATCCAGGTGACTCCCTTGGCCATCAACTTCCGCGAATTGAATGATTGGATGGGCCGTCATCGGCCATCGACGAAGGTCGCGGGAATGATGGCCGACCTTGGCGTCAGCTCGCCCCAAATCGACAACCCTGAACGTGGATTCTCGTTTTTACGCGAAGGCCCACTCGACATGCGCATGAACACCGAGGCCAAAACCACGGCTCGAGATCTGCTGCTGACGGTTGAAGCAGACGAATTGGAAAACATTTTCACAAAATATGGTGAAGAGCCGCGATCCCGGGCTTTGGCTCGCGCGATCGTCAAGGACCGCGAAAAGGGCATACTACCAATGTCAAATACCGTTGAGTTTGCCAACTACATCTCTCGGGTCTTGGGCTATCATCAAAGTCGGGTGCATCCTGCGACGCGAATTTTTCAAGCGCTCAGAATCGCTGTTAATGAAGAACTGAGTGCAGTGGAAGAACTGCTCAGCGATTTACCGCGGTTGATGGCCAGCGGAAGTTGCGCCGGATTGATTAGCTTTCATTCGCTCGAAGATCGAATCGTGAAACGCTACTTCCGGGCATGGGAACAAGGCGAACCATCGCCTGAAGCCAAGCGTGCCCGCGAAAAGAAGCGTTGGACTGAAACCCAGATGGGTTTGTTTGGGGTATCCGAAGAAGACAATCATTCTTTTGGCCAAGAGATGCCCAGAGGAGGAATTGTTTCGGGAGAGAAGGAGCTCAAAGTCAATCCAAGGGCCCGCTCCGCGAGACTGCGAGGATTTCGATTTTCGGGTCTTGCCTGACTGAACCCGCAGGCCTGGGAAACGTTAAGATGGAATTTCACCACGTCAGGAGGACAGGCGATGAAAGTTCATTGGAAACGAATTGATGCAAGCCTTTTGTGCTTTGCATTGGTTGTGATTGCCGCTGTTCCCGTCGCGGCTCTTCGCAGCAAAACATATTCCGTTGGCTACGAACTCGGTCGATTAAAATCTGAAGAAAAGATGCTCCGCCAACGTAACGTCGATTTGCAGAGCCAACTCGCAGCGCTGCAGAAAAACGTCCGCGAAAATCGCCTCAAATCGAACAGTTCAGATGGTCAGCCAAAATTGAATCTGCCATCGAAGGCGAATGTCTGGCGTGCGAACGAGCCATCGGCAATTCCAGAAACCAATACGGGTGTCTCCAGTGCTCAAAAACCGTAATTCGTCCCACAAGAATAAAGCCTCCACACAGTCTGCAGAAGCTGACCTTCGTTTGCGGATCTTTATATTTGCGTCTGCACTTGCCACCGCCGGGACGCTCATGCTCGCCCGATACGCCCAACTCGCTGTGCTGCCGACAGAACTCAACGAGAAATTGCGCAATCGTGCAACCAGACAGTTTGAGTCTGAAGTGACTCTGTTGCCTCCGCGCGCAAAGATTGTCGATCGCAGCGGCAGAACACTCGCTGTGAGTGTTCTGCATCCAAGCCTGTTTGCAATACCCAAAAGAATGCCTTTCGACCGTGCGACACTTGAGGTCATCGCCAAACAGATCAAAGTACCATTAAGCCAGTTGCTCGATTTGCGACGCTCAAAAAAAGGCTTTGCGTGGTTGCGTCGGCATGTCCCTCCTCAGGAATTTGAAAACATGGGAGACCTCCATCAATGGAGAGAATTCATTGGTGTGGCTGAAGAGCCGAAGCGCATCTATCCAGAGAAAGACGTGGCGGCTCATTTGATTGGGTTTGTCGGCATCGACAACAACGGACTTGAAGGCGTCGAATCAATCTTCAATTCAAAACTCAATGGCCACGCTCAGATAGCAAAGGTGACGCGTGACGCACGGGGACACATCACTCTCACAATCCCAAATGGAGCTGTGATGCCCGAAACTCAAAGCCAACCCTTGGCTTTGTCGATTGACCTTTCAATCCAGTCGGCAGCGGAAAATGCCCTCAAGGAGGGTGTGCTGAAATCCCGGGCCCGCGCCGGTTCTGCAGTGGTTATGGACGTGCAGTCTGGTGAATTGCTCGCAATGGCCAGTTATCCATCATTCGACCTCAACAACCCGGCCGCCGCTCAAGCCGAGGCCCGAAGGTTTCGACCGCTCATGGATGCACTCGAATTGGGTTCGGTTGTAAAACCTCTCTTCATTGCACGCGCCATCGACAAAAAGAAAATCGGGTCAGATGAAACCTTTTTCTGCGAAAACGGTTCCATGCAGGTTCCCGGCGGAAAAATCCGCGACACCCATCCTCACGGCATGTTGACCCCGGCTGACGTCATCAAATTCAGCAGCAACATCTGTACATACAAAATCGTACAACGACTCGGCCGAAACGGACTCTACGATTCGCTTGGAGCTTATGGACTTACCCGAAGTCCTGGAACAGGACTCCCCGGAGAATGGGCGGGACGCGTGCAAAAGCCTGAATCCTGGCGAGAAATGCGGTTTGCAAACATGGCGTTCGGCCAAGGACTTGCCATCAGTACACTGCAAATGACAAGAGCGATGGCGATTCTGACTGGGGGCGGTACCGATCCTGGCATCCGGATCCTGTCTCAAGAAGAAACCCAAGATGAACAAAATCTCAACCTGCCCCCGCTGAGAGTGATTTCCGATTCAACAAGCCGTTTGGTTACAAATATGATGCGTGGTGTGGTTGAAGAGGAAGGGGGAACTGGGCGCCTTGCATCAATCGCGGGATTCTCGGTTGCCGGTAAAACCGGAACTGCCCAAAAATATGATCCCAAAACCCGTTCTTACAGCGAAAGAATTGCGACGTTCACTGGAGTCTTGCCCGCCGAACGACCGCGCCTCGCCATCACTGTGGTTATCGACGAACCACAGGTTAGGCCCGCATACGGTGGTATCCTTGCAGGTCCTGTCTTTTCAGAGATTGGACTCAAGTCAATCAATTATCTGAACTCGCGTGGTTTGATTCAATTGGATCCTTCGACTCCCCAACAGCCAACGGGTCCACTGGCCAAAGTGCCAAAGTCGGGGGAAATGTGAATGCTCGGTCATGAACTCAACCTCGATTTTCTTATTCAACCCGGGCGGGCACTTTTACTCCTGGAAGCAGAGAATCAGCTGAGCTTCTCGCCGCCCGAGGATTCACCCCTGCGCAGAGAAACGCAGTCCAGCAAGTGCGAAACAAAGTTGGTCTGGGACACGCGCAAGATCGATCGTGGGCCAAATGCAGCCAAGATTATTTTCATTGCTCTCAAAACAGCACGCCATGATGGGCACAAAGAGGTCACAGCTTTGCTCAATGAGGGACACATTGTCATTGCACAATGGGATTGCCTGCAAAGCGAAAGCCAGGTCGGAAATGATCCCGACTGGACAAAAAGTCTGCTCAGACACCCTCATCTCATTTGTGTGCAGTCAAGCGAAACGGCACGCAATTTGTTGGTGAGTTGTTCGAGTGGCATAGATAAAACGGGATGGACAAGCCTTGCCATCACCGGCACAAATGGCAAAACCAGCACGACCCAATTGGCCTCTTCCATGCTCGAAGGTTTAAGCAAAAAGCCTGTTCTCAGGCTTGGAACCTTGGGTGTCCAGATTGCAAATCAAACCATTGAAAATCCATT
>JBDLRR010000102.1:0-19983 GCA_039799985.1 Pseudomonadota bacterium
ACTTCCCGATGTGGTTGGCGTCGCAGAGGAATCAGCGTATCGTAGGGACATTTCAGAATTGGAAAGCAAATTCCGCTAATTGAAAACGCAGTGAGGATGCACATGTCAAAAAGCAAAATACTGATCGGCACCGCTTTTGTACTTGGTGGATTGCTGGGTCTTGTTCCGTTATTCGTCTTGGACAAAGAGCGTCTTGCTGGTCGCATGTCATTCTCAACTTCACCAATGGGAGAAGCTGTTGCTGCTTCCTCAGGTGGCGAATCTACCAGCCTGCTTGGAAGCATTGGTACGGCACAGGTTCAGCGCACCCAACTGAATGGCAGCGAAGCCCAGAAGCTGTATGAAGCAGAAATGCAAGTTTACAATGCGGCTGAGCAAATTTTGATTCAGCGCTACATCGGCGATTATTTTGAAAAGCTCAAAACCGAGCGCAAGCTGGCTTCGTCCGAAGAAGCACAGATGGCTTTCATGAACGAGAAGGTCAAAGTTGGTGATTCCGAAGTTCAGAAGTTCATGGAAGAAAACAAAGACAACCCGGCCCTTCAAAGAATTCCAGAGGCGCAAAGAACACAACAAGTGCGTGGATATCTCGAAGGTCGTGCACGAGAAGGTGCATTCCGTCAATTGGTCGATCAGGCTCGCAGCTCGGGTGCAATTCGTGTTGCTCTGCGCCGTCCCGTTGAACCCAAATTGGATGTGGATGATGGCGGAAACTACTTCTTGGGCCCCAAGGACGCGAAGGTCACTATTGTTGAATTTGCAGACTATCAGTGTCCGTTTTGCGCACGCATGGTGCCGACTCTGAAAGAGATCGTCGAACAATACAAGGGCAAAGTGCGTTGGGTTTATCGCGATTTTCCATTGCGTGAAATCCACCCCGAGGCTCTGCCAGCGGCGGTTGCGGCAAACTGTGCCGGTGCACAAGGTAAATATTTTGAAATGCACCAAGGCTTGTTTGATAACTACAGCAAATTGGGCATTGGGCTCTACAAGGAGCTTGCAGGCAAGTACTCTCTCGACGTTGCAAAGTTTGAAGAGTGCTTGAAAGATCCAAAGATGGAAGCCGAAGTCCTCAAGGATTCAACTGAAGGCCAGAATCTGGGAATCAACGGCACGCCTGCTTATTTTGTGAATGGTCGTAAGCTCGGTGGAGCAGTCGACAAGGCAGAGTTCATGCGTTTGATTGACACAGAGCTTGCCAAAAAGTGATCGCCGTTTGGGGGTAAGCGGGAGAATCTGAATGTTTGGAATCGGCGGCGGTGAAATAGTTGTCGTTGCACTGGTTGCCCTGATTCTTTTCGGCAACGAGGATCTGCCGAAGAACATGAAGAAGCTCGTTGAGGGCTGGAACAAGTTTCGAGGCGTTTCGAATGACCTCCAGCGGTCCTGGCTGAATGTCCGCGATCAGGTGACGCGTGATTTGCTCAGCGATGAACATCCACGCCCTCCCGAAAGTGATTCTTCGAATCCAACCGAAAATCAGGCCTCGAATGAGTCTGGCTCCGACCTGCCTCCTCCTGAAGGATTACATGATGGCGCCTTGAGTGGTTCTGCGGTTGTTATTCAAGCTGCCGAAGGGACCGTTGCTCAAGGTGAAAGTGTTGATGCTCTGGTGCCTGAGTCTCTGGTAGATCAGGGAACGCAAGAGCTTCCGTCTAGTCAGACGGTTTCACATCCTGATTCCGATAAATCCACTTGATGTTGTAATAATTTCTCAGCACGCGCTGCACGTATGTTTTCGTTTCCGCGTAGGGAATGAATTCTATGAAGAACGGCATGTCCACAAGTTTTTGGCGTCGATTGACCCAAGTGTCGACGGCTGCTTCTCCGGCATTATAGGCTGCGATCGCAAACGTCAGGTTGTTGTTGTAACGGTTCAAAAGTTGCTTCAAATAGCATGCGCCAGCGAGCGTGTTGACCTCGGGAGCAGTCAGGTCAATCTTTTTTGAGTTCGAGAACTCTGGCATTTCCTTGAGGACTCTGGACGCCGTTGTTGGCAACAGCTGCATCAGCCCAACCGCACCGACCGGGCTTTTGACAGCTGGTTGATACAGGCTTTCTTGCCGTGAAACGGCATACAAAAGATCGATATCGACTGAACAGCGTTGGGCGGCTGCCTCAAATGATTGCTGATAGGGTCTGGGATAAAAAATAAAATAAAGAAACGGCAAATAGTCTGTGTCCCAACCCAGCGTTTCGCGCAGTCGACCCACGAAAAGAATGGCATTGGAATGATCACCGAGCATATGGGTCAGCCATGCGACCTGGTGGGCCCGTGGCAACACTTCCGAATGCAGCGAATTCAGTCTCTGAAAAGAATTACGTAGCTGTTGGGCTTCAGCCCTGAGCAGAGAGGGCAGGAGTTCGTCACTCTCCCGCAGCACTCTTGAAAACTCTTCGGTCGTCAAATCGAGAAGGTTTGCTTTGAGAAGAGAAAGAAAAAGAATTGAAGATTCAAGTGAAAGGTCGAACTGAAGTTGTGACGTCCTGGAGACACGGCTGTTCTCGTCGTTCCTTGACGCAACAATTGCGCGCGGCGGAACGGAAGCGACGATACGCAGTTGTTTCGAGTGATCAAGTTCGAGCCAATCTGTCAGTTCTGTGCGCCAATCAAAGTAGAATGCTTGTTTCGTTTGTGTCGAGGCCTTGCCGGATTCGCGACCCAAAAGTTGCCCAGAAAAGATGTCATAAATTCCCAGGGGGTCTGTCATTCCGGCAGAAAGAAAGGCGTTCTCTCCATCAACTGAATTTCGCGCGGCCTGCAACGACCTGCCCATCCAGTAAAAAGCCATGGCACGTGTTGACGAGTCACTGGTCAATTGAATGACCCGATCAAAGGAATCCTTGGCTGACGCGAAGTTGCCATCCAGAAATTGAAGCAAACCTCGCCGGGAGTGAATCCAGACCTGAAAATCTTCGCTTTCTGTGTTTGGGTACATTTTTTCAAGAGCAGAAATGAAGCTCAGAGATTCTGCGGGCTGAAGCATCTCAAAACCAACCCGACCAATCAGGACATGAGCAGCATCCACAAAATGTTCCCACGATTGGGCTGTCGCAGCTTCAGCAATGACCCGGCGGGCAGAAAAAAATGCTTCAGGATTCTTATTTTGTTCCCATTGCAATCTTGCCAACCAAAGGCGCGCATCGAGCTTGAAGGACTCAAATTGTTCCTTGTCGAAACCAAAAGCCTCAGCCGTGCAACGGCTTTGATCGAGTTCGCGAATAAAGTTGTCTTGAAGCAACGCAAACTGGCGCCTGTCCTGAGCAATTCTGGTCGCTTGAGCCAAGGTGTATTGCGCAAACAACGAATCCGATTTGCAATTGTTTGATCTGCCGGATGGATTTTGAATTGAAAGTCCAAGGACTTTTTTTGCGTAACTGGATGCCAGATTCCATTGTCGATTCTCGACAAATGCACGCAGGCGCGCGATTCTTTGTTGAGGTGATTCCTGCTTTTTAGAATCAGGCTCCTCGAACTTGTCCTTTTTTTGTTTTGTCGTGGAATTCGCAAAAAGGTTTTTCAGCCATGTTGGTTGCTGGAGTCCTTCCGCTTTGAATGCCGACTCTCCGATGAGCCGTTGGCGATAGCCGTTGGGCGAAAAGAGGTTTGGATCTTCCTGTGAAAGGATCTGCCAGCCGAAGGTTTTGCAGGCTGCAGCGCACTGCAAACCCTGCAGAGCGTTGAACTCTGTCGTCGGTGTTCTTGCCGGATTCTCAGCGTCAGAAGCAACGTTTATTGTTGGCTGTGTCAGCACATCCGACATAGCCAGATAGCGCAATGCCCATGCATACAAGTTTGTACTCAGGTGCTCCGTGGACAAGACAAGTTTGGCCAATTCGCGCGCCTGGAGAGGTCTCGAGTCGCGAATTTCTCTTTGTGCCACAAGCAGAGCTCGCAGGGCGACAAGCGCTTTCAAATCCTGAGGGGTCGGGCTTCGACCCGTCATCAGGCTCAATTTTTCGGCGTGTTCCGAATTGAGAAATTTTTCGCTGTTGGCTGTAGATTCCGGAAGAACTTGAATCAGCGTATCGGCGAGTCGGGCAGAACGTGCTGCTTTGGCGTTCGCCTTGTCTTCAGCTGCAGCGTTTGAGTCAGTTCGTGTTGACGTGGAAGATGCGCCGGTATGCATGCATCCTGACGTCAAAACCAGCCCCAAGAGCACACGGTGTGCATTGCCTCGGAGCGAGAAATCAAAAAACCTGGGTGCCTTGATGGGGTAATCGGGCATCGTGGTTTAGGCCTTGGCGGCTCCGGCTTTGTTCAGAATTTGATCGACAAAGCTTTCCACTTTTCCAACGAAGGGTTTGTGGAACAATGCGACGTCTCGTTTCGTTTCAATGAATTTGGTGTCCGAGCCCTGACTTTGCAGTGCGATCTTGAATTCGCTCTTGCCACCCTTGTCGATGCGCACGAGCATCGTGTTTTGCTCCCACGAGACGCTCGCAAACGAGGGAACTCCAACGGCCTGAAGTTCTTTTTGCAGAATTGATTTTGCTTCATCAGCGGAAACGTTGCGGAAAGTCCAGCTCATAGTCATGGGTGAGTCCTCTGTATATGACGGACAGAGTCTAGCAGGTTGATTTGCCGCCGGCAAAAATCAGTATCCAAGATTTCTGAGCTTCTCCAACACTTCGGTGAGCTCGGGAGTCAGCTCTTCCTCGTTGGGCGTCAGCACATTGATGCGGGCGTAAAGGTCGCCTCGCAGACCTTCAGAGTCTTTGATGAATCCAAGTCCCTTCAAGCGGATCTTGATACCTGTTTTGATGCCAGCCCGGAGTGTTGTTTTCTTGTTCCCCTGCGGCGTGGGAACGGTGATTTGGCCACCCAGGGCCAGGGTCGAGTAGGGTACAGAGACATCACATTCAACGTCCCAACCGCTCCGGTGAAAATCCGGGTGCTCGCTCATCTTGACTTTGAGATAAAGATCACCGCGCTGTCCGTTGGGTTTTGTGATCCCTTGCCCTTTCAACCGCAGCAATTTTCCGTCTTCGACGCCGGCCGGAATTTTGATGCGTGCATTGACCTTTTCACCTGTCTTGAGATGGAGAACGACCTGTCGCTCGCCGCCATTGTAGACATCCATGAAGCCGACCGTCATTTCCTGCTCGACATCGTATGTTCCCGGCTCATCAAACGATGTGTCGAAGCCAGGTGGAGTCTTGAAGCCGCCGCCCGCCGTCCTGAATCCACCTCCAGCTCCGCCTCTGAAACCAGCGCCCCGGCCTCTGGCTCCCATGCCACCCATGCCAGCAAACATGGTTTCAAAATCCACATTGCCGAAGCCCATTTCACGGAAAATGCTGCTGAAATCAGCGCCGCGGAAAATATCTTCACGAAAGCCTGCGCCCTGTTGGAAGGCAGAATCGCCAAACATGTCGTATTGTCGGCGCTTCTCTGAATCCGAGAGAACCGCATAGGCTTCAGAGATTTGCTTAAATTTCTCTTCGGCTTGTTTGTTTCCAGGATTTCGGTCGGGATGGTACTGCATTGCGAGTTTGCGATAGGACTTTTTGATTTCCTCGTCGCTCGCAGTTTTCGAAATTCCAAGCAATTCGTAATAGTTCATCCCGCCACCTCAATGCCAACGGTCTCTTACGGTCAATGTAACCGGCTTTGAGGACTTGGCAATTGCTCCGGGGGAACAAACGCGCAGGATTCGAATTCAAGGTTTACGAATCAGTTGCTCGACGTATGCGAATTCATGCTCTGGCACGTTTTCGAGCAGTTCGTCGTCCTCAAACCCGAAGAATTCAAACCAATTCAGGCCGACGAGTTCGGGAACTTCGGTGGTGCGCTCTTCGCCATCTTCAGTTTCGTAGTATTCGAGCGCTTTCAAGATCTGGCCGTCGCCGCGCATTTCAAAATAGTGATAACCGTCGCCGTTTGCATATTGTCCATCGCGTGAATCCCCGGTCCAATATTCACGGCAATGCCAGATTTCCTCTGGCCGACGGCGTGGACGGGCAGCAGTCGTATGAGAGTGTTCGTGAGTCAGAGGTTGAGCGCTCTTTGTCATTGAAGTGATCCTTTTGAACATGACTTTCGGGTTCCTCTCATTCAAATTTTCCGGACAAAACTTCTTCTATTGTCACCGATGGTTTTGGCAATGCCTTCAGTTGGCTTTCAAGATTGAAGATTCGCATAACCAAGTCTGCAAGCGCCTTTTCGCGCACGGGCGAGGTCACACGATGTGCATAGGTTTGTTGACTCAGGAGTGTCTGACCCCGTTTGCGGACATCGGCGATGATGGGCAGAAACGAGCGGGCATGACGATGACAAAGTGGTGGTTGGAGTGCAGCTTCAACATCACTCAGAACAACGCGTGCAATGTTTTCAAAGCGATTCAAGCGTCCACTTCGGCCTGCGCGGGAGAAGAGCAACATGGAGCGTTTGAAGCTCCCTCGGGATTTCAGCCCTCTGTTTTTCAAGGCAATCCGGTAGAGCAACGCCATGTAGAGCGTTGTACAGCATGCCAAGGCACCGGCAATTGCCATCCAGGCGCTGCCTGATGTTGGAAATGAACCCATTCGCAAGACCTCCTGTCTGCGAGAAAGGGTTCGGAAGCAGTGGCAGAAACCTGAGTGGTCGACAGTCGGAATTCCAACGCCTGGATTTCTGCAATGATCAGGAGATCTTGCTCAGCTCAAACGGATAGCTTTCAACTTCACAAAGGAACTGGGCAATCGATTTGACCTCGGCGTCGCGATTGGCTTTGATATTGTAAACGTTTTGATTGATGCGTGCTTTTGCATTTCTGACAATAAGTTGAGCCAACGAAAGCTCGGTACCGTTTTTCTCGGGGCCGCCGCATTTTTCCAACACCGAATTCACTCTGCAGACGACTGCCGCGATCATGAAAGTGTCGATTGCAATATCGGCAAGCCGGCAAAGTTGGATTTGTTCGTCGACCAATTTTTGTCCGTACTGGCGGATGAGTTTGCTTGCCGAATTGGCCAGTGCTTTTGCAGCGTCTGACAGTCGCGAAACTTCTTTTTCGAGCGATGGATGAAACCCTTCGAGCTTCTCGCTGACAACCGATTGTTTCACCTGGTGCAAAGCAAATTCAGAAATGACACCAATCTTTCCAATGGCGTCATTGAGCGACTCGAGGTTGCGGATGTTTTGCAAACCCTGGAGCTCTTTGCCAATTCGTTTGAATTCACTTGCAGGTTCTTTAAGACCTGTCATGGCCAAAAACAATCTCAAAATTTCGTTGGTGCCTTCGAAAATAATGCCGATGCGGCTGTCGCGCAGTCGTCGCTCGAGTCCATAGTCTTTCATGTAGCCGTTGCCGCCATGAATCTGCATGCCAAGATTCAACACGCGCCAAGCGGATTCAGTGCCATAAACTTTGCAAATCGCAGCTTCGATTGAATAGTCGATATCGCCAGCATCCACCAGAGCAGTGGTGAAGTAGGTCATCGATTCAACAGCATATGCGTGGCACATCATTTCTGTGAGCATGTCTTGAATCACGCCAAAATCGGCGATGGCGTGCTGAAACGCACGACGGTTTTTGGCGTACGTGACTGACTGGTTCAAGACAGCTTTTATTGTACCCAGAGCGCCACCCGACAATCCCAGGCGTCCCTGATTCAAAATTCCCATCGCGATTTTGAATCCATCTCCCGGTTTGCTCAGGACGTTTTCAGCCGGAACCCTGACGTCCTTGAAATAAACTTCCACCGTGCTCGAGGCTTTGATACCGAGTTTTTGTTCTTCGGGTCCATGGCTCACACCACCCATGTCGCGGGTGACCATAATTGCCGTAATCTTATCCTCGCCGTCGATGTTCTCTTTGGCAAAAACTGTAAAAAAGTCGGCAAAGCCGCCGTTGGTGATCCAGAGCTTTGATCCATTCAAGATGTAATGGTCACCATCTTTCACCAGGCGGGCTTTGATGCCTGCAGCGTCTGAACCCGCAGTGGGTTCGGTCAGTGCAAATGCTGCAATCATTTCGCCGGTTGCAAGGCGCGGCATGTATTTCTTTTTCTGCGCATCTGTTCCGTAAAGGTACAAGCCTTTCAAACCAATGGATTGGTGCGCTCCAACTGTGAGTGTGACACAGCTCTCGTGCTTGTTCATCAGTTCGAGGGTGCGTGTGTAAAGCGTCTGGGTGAATTCGGAACCACCATGGATCTCGGGAATGATGAGTCCAAACAGGCCCATTTCTTTGAGTCCCTGAAGAACTTCGGGAGGAAGTTTTTTCTCGTCGTCGAGCTTCATTGGATCAACGTTTTCTTTCAGCCAATCGCCAATGGATTGGGAAACCAACCTGAATTCTTCTTCACGACTCGTATTGAAAAACGGGAAATGATGAAGCTGTGATTCTTGTATTGTTCCGTTGAAAACGTTTTTCATAAAGCTTGATTTGGTAGCACCCATAGGTGTCATGTCCTCCTTGGCGAAACGAATTCTGGTGCTTGGATTCTAGCACTGCGGTCTGCAGACTGAGCAAATCATACTGATGGATGCGTGGCGCTCTTGACGTGCCAAACCTTTGGGGATGGTGCGAGGCGGTCGGCGTCGTCGGATGTTAGACTTCTCAGGAAACAATGGAGGCTAGCCATGACCATGTTTAAACTGAGTGATGAATTTCAGGCTCTCTTTGAGCTCGCCCGGGACTTTGCCAACAAGGAAGTCTGGCCGAAGGCGCGTGAATTGGATGAAACCGCCCGCTTTCCTACAGACCTTTTGACCAAGGCACATTCATTGGGCCTGTTGAACGCATTCGTTCCGGAGTCTGTGGGTGGATTGGGTTTGGGTGTGTTTGGTCATTCGCTGATTGGTGAAGCACTTGCTACCGGGAGCGCCGGGTTTTGCACTGCTGCACTTGCAAACGAGCTTGCCGGTGTCCCTGTGATTTTGGGCGGCAACGAAGCCATCTGGAAAGAATTTCTTGCGCCGATGGTCGAGGAGCCGCAGATGGCGGCGTACTGCGTTACTGAGCCTGGCGCGGGATCGGATGTTGCGGGTATCAAAACGACGGCGAAAAAGGTTGGCGACAAGTACGTCATCAATGGCTCAAAGATGTGGATCACAAATGCGGGTCACGCAAAGTGGTTTTTTGTTTTGGCCAAAACCGATCCTGCCGCCGGGCACAAGGGAATGACTGGTTTTGTTGTGCCAGCCAGCACTCCGGGCGTCATTATCGGAAAAAAAGAAGACAATATGGGACAACGTTGCTCGGACACACGTGGAGTGACGTTTGAGAATGTCGAAATTCCTTCCAAATACATGTTGGGCAAAGAGGGCGACGGTTTCCGCTTGGCAATGGGAGCGTTTGACAGAACCCGTCCGGTTGTTGCCAGCGGTGCCGTGGGCTTGGCCGAGCGTGCGATGAGATGTGCAATTGATTACGCCAAGCAGCGCTCCACTTTTGGAAAGCCAATTGCCGAGCATCAGGCAGTTCAATTTTTGATCGCCGAAATGGCGCGCGACATCGAAGCCAGCAGACTTTTGGTCTGGAAGGCTGCCAATGAGGTCGATGCCGGCCAGCGCAACACCTACACCGCTTCGATTGCCAAACTGCTGGCGGCGGATTCGTGCATGCGGATTACAACAGATGCGGTTCAAATCTTCGGCGGGTATGGCTACAACCGCGAGTATCCCGTGGAAATGTTGATGCGCGATGCGAAGATTTTCCAAATTTACGAAGGAACCTCGCAAATCCAAAGAATGATCGTTGCTCGCCATTTACTCGAGCAGTGATCCTGGAGTAAGTGGCCAGTCTTCGTTTGAAGGATCCGCTTCGTACTTTGGGGTGTCTGATGACCGTGCGCCAAAAGCCAATCAAGCTCGGCTTGGTTGTTTGTCGATTCAATGAGTTGGTAACTCGCCGTTTGGCAGAGGGGGCACTCGCTCTTCTCAAGCGACGAGGCATTAAAGCTGAGCAAATTGTGGAAGTTGAGGTTCCGGGGGCGTTCGAGTCACCTTTGGCTGCGCAGTGGTTGTTCGAAACCCATGGGGTTGATGGTGTGATCGTCCTCGGCGCCGTCATTCGCGGCTCCACAAGCCACTACGACTACGTCTGTTCAACCTGTTCCAGTGGTCTTATGAGCCTGCAAATGGCTCGCTCTGCTCCCGTTGGTTTTGGAATTCTCACATGCGACAGCCTCGAGCAGGCTCTCGATCGGGCTGGGGGCAAGACCGGGAATAAAGGTGCGGAAACGGCCGAAACGGTCCTTGAAATGATTGAAACAAAAGCAAATTTGGTTCGGCTCGGAGGTAGTGAATGAATTCGGCATGGAGCCGCGCCGGATTGGCGCTGAAGCCGGCACAACTCAGAGAGGCTCGCCGGTTTGCAGTCCAGCTTGTTTACCAAATGGAAGCAGCCCAGCAGTCATTTCTCACTGATTCGATATTACAGGCTTTTTTCGGACAAAATGAGGTTGATCAGGAGCTTCGGGCTGTTATCCAGGTTGCCGTGCAAACGGTCATCGACAAGCGGGAAGAAGTTGATGCCAAGATTGAGTCGTGCTCTTCGAATTGGAAATTGTCGCGTATTGCCCGAGTGGATTTGGCGATCCTCAGAATTTGCACTGCTGAATTGATGACACGTTCAGAAGTTCCCAAAGATGTTATCATTTCAGAGGGTGTGGAACTCGGAAAACAGTTCGGTTCAACAGCCTCGGGCGGATTCATCAATGGTGTTCTGGACGGCGTTGCAAGGGCCATGAACGTTGGTGGCAAATCCAGCCCGTAACTGGATGGGGCACCCACGGAAGGATGCGCTGGTGCAGAGGGAACTTTACCTTTTCAAAACTGAAAATCGTCTGAACATGTTCTTGAATGAGCTTTCCCGAGATGGCGAGCTCCCTGATTCCGTGTTGGGACTAGGTTTTTTTGCTGCACAGGGACAAGCCCCCTATGGCCCGGGAGTTGACCTGACGGTTTCTCCCGTCTTTCTCAAAGACACCCTTTTGCGCGCCGTGGCACGTGAAGCACTTCTTCCGTTCAGCTCTGATCCTATTTTTCTGGGAGCTTCAGAATTTTCGCCAACCGGGGGCAGGATGCGCCAGCTCCTTCGTCGTCGTGCTGATGCTATAGATGTCAGGTCGATTCGGCGTTGGATTTTATCTGGCGTTCATCCTTATTTCGGCGCTTCTGAATCCAACTCCAATGCGAATCCCTGGTGCGCCCGTGAGATCGCAGAAACTCAAGGAGTTTCGGATACTATCGCGGTTTTACTGCGCGAGATGTTTCGCCGTGTCTTGAATTTGCGCGCATCCACGGTTGTTCTGGCACCCGACACAGAGATGTTGGAGGCATTCTTTTCTGCACTGGCCCGCTGGAGGCTTTCCCAGGGCAATTTTATTCGGCTTCGCGACTATTTGCGGCTGCGGCCAAGCGACCGCATGGAGCTGATTTTACGCGAGATTCTGGTCTGGTTGGTTGAAGAGAGTTTGAATGACCGGGTGACCATTTTGTGCCGGACTTCAGTCGAACACGATCAGCTTGTTTTGGCGTCCCGCTATATTCTTAGAAATACAGCGATTTCTCAGCCGATTCAATTTCGGCTCTAGCGATTGCAAAAATGTTCAAGCTGTCAGAAACCCTGCCGAAGATGCAATTGGAGGTGGGAGGCGCTCTTCGATTTGCAGTAAAGTCTGCGGACAATCTGCCGAAGGTCATGCGCTTCGACTGAAAAGGAAAGGAGGTGAGCTGTGCGAGGCATACAGATTATTTACGTGTCGCCCTCGGGTGCCACCCAGGAGGGTGATGACTTGGTTAAAGACCTGGAAAACTGGTTCGAAGACCACAGTCAGATGTGTCGACTCATGACGTCATCGAATCCCGCAGACGTGCGTGAGGTGGCCTCAACGTTCGACAAGTTGCGGGCGTCGGTTGATTCAGGACAACGCATTCTGGGGCGGTTGAAGAACTCCGTTGCTGCACGCGAGGAAAACCGTCCGTCGTTGTCGCAGGGAAATGGACGAATACCGCTTTCAGGGATGAACAGGTTTGATGAGTCCCAACGTTCCTCGACTCAAATGACCACGTCTCTTCAACGCAGCGGAAAAGGCTCAGCTCCGGTTTCGAATTTACCCACTGCTGTGACAGGAAATTTTGTTGCGCTCACCAGCGCGGCACCTGCGGAAGCACCGCGAGTCTTGCCCAGTCGGACGTACTTGAAAAAATCCGGCACGGGTTCCTGAAAGACCTAAAATAACCGGTACTTTTTTCGTAAGCTTGCAGCAACACAACAGAGACCCCAGAACGTGAGAAACACGATTCTGGGGTTTTTCATGGCAAAAAGTTTTGTTGTTTGCATCTTGGCATTCGCACTGCTGCTGATGGCGGTCATCAAATTCGCGATGCACCAGCGAAATGTCTCACCATCAAAACCAATCACCACGATTTCTGCTGGTCATCAGCCTGTGTGGATCAACAAATCTTTGGTCAGCATCCACCGGAAACACCTTGGCCACGAATCGCGTTTGCAAGACATCTTTCTTTTGAAGCAAAGAGCATCAAGCGGAGAAGCATGCAGCTTTGGTCTCTTTCGCGTCGTCAAAATGAATGAAGAAAAAGTCGTACTTAAATTTGTCGGAAGCCGCATCAGATCAAGATTTGACATTTGGGCAGAATCGCAAGGAAAGACGATCGCCTGGGAATGGCAATTGATCAAAGGAAGCGATTTTTCCACTTCGCCCGGACAACAGTGTTGGTTGTGGAGGAAAGACGAAAAAGTTCAGGAGCAACCTTTGATCGTTATATCACGCAGCCGTTTTTTTATTCGTGGATCAAGATATGCCGAGGTCGTTGAGGCTGGAAATGGAAGGTTCAAGGTCGATTCCGACCACATCAGAGAAGGCTGGTGGGTCACCCCAGTTCATCCGAATTCCAAAGGAACATTGATCTTGCGCAGTGCAAGAACTGGCTTCCTCGAGTCTTTGCCAATTGAATTTCGCGACAAACCCAACAAAGGCAAATCGCAGAAATCGCCAAGAATCCAATCACGGGAATTTCGGAAATCGTTTGCTTTGCCGGGCTGGGAATAAGCGGTAGACTCCGGTCATTGCATTCAAGTTGAGGGAGTCACGACGATGAACCGCTATGTTGAATTTTTGGTCAGGGAAGCAGGAGTTGGAATCATAGAAATTTCCCGACCCGAGGCCCTCAATGCCTTGAATGCTGAAGTCCTCGGTCAGCTCAAACAAGCAGTAGAACAGGCACAAAAAAGCGTTGATTTGAGTGCCGTGATTCTCCGCTCCGCGGGTGAGAAAGCTTTTATTGCCGGTGCAGACATCAAAGAAATGATAAATCTGACCCCGCAACAAGCGAAGGAATTTTCAAAATTTGGGCAGCAGGTCTTCTTTTCTCTGAACAACCTTCCTCAAGTTGTGATTGCCCAGGTTCAAGGTTTTGCTCTGGGTGGCGGATTGGAATGTGCTTTGGCGGCCGATTTCATCATTGCTTCGCGGCAGGCCAAATTCGGGCTACCCGAAGTCGGCCTGGGTCTCATTCCCGGATTTGGCGGGACTCAACGTCTGGTGCAACGGCTTGGTTATGCGCGCGCTCTTGAATGGATGACCTCCGCCGAAAAGTATACTGCCGATGCTGCCTATTCGCTCGGTTTGCTCAATCGGGTGGTCAATCCCGAGGAACTCGCTTCAACAGTTGAATCACTCGCGCGGACAATCGCTGCGCAAGGGCCTTTGGCCGTTCGGGCTGCAAAAGAGTGTGCTCGCGCAGCGTTGCAAAGTTCGGGCGATTTCGGCTTTGATTTTGAGGCGCAGTTGTTTGGCGCCAGATTTGCAGGCGAAGAATCACGGGAAGGTTTGGGCGCATTTGTCGAGAAGAGAAAGCCAAGATTCCGTCCCGGGTCTGATTCAGAGTCAGGAATGCGGTCATGATTCCAATCTTTGGACGTGCGGGAGCGGTTTCCGAAATGGTCAAAGTGGAGCTCAGGAAAAAAACAGGCGAGTTCTTCAAATCAATTGAAGTTCGACGTGGTGTGAATCTTTGGGTTGCTCTTCGGAGATTCGGAATACCCGTTGGAGCATCGTGTTCAGGGGTCGGAGTCTGCGGCAAGTGTGCCGTAAAGCTTGTATCTGCCGACGAAAATTCATTGAGCGAAAAGAGCGATTTTGAAACACAAACGCTCGAAAAACAGGGCATCGACCAACATTTGCGGCTTTCCTGTTTATGTCGAATCAATCAAGACGTCACAATTTCTGCGGATTATTGGTAAGAATCTTCAGTCCGGATCACATCGCCTTGGTGTAATTGCCGGAACCACTGACTGTTGGTTTAGGCATGTTCGAGACCAATTTCTTGAACTCATGAAAGACCTGACTTTCGGTTGGCGAAAGTTGTCTGCGGCGAAGATCGCGGTGCAGCATGAGGTGAAGAACTTCAAGACCACGCTTGACGACGTATAGAATGTTCGGCTGATGTGACTTATGGGTCTCAATGTATTCTTTAGTGTAGACAGCGACAAGCCACTGTCCGACATCGACAATTGCTGTCCGATAGTCGTTTTGCTCTTCTTGTCGCTGCGCGTTCACGGCATTGTTCAGCAATCCAGAGATAGTTTCAAAGTCGCGCTCTGCTTGCAGCACCAGAGGCTCGTCCTGTTTGGGCTGACCAAACAGCTTAAGTGCAAGCGAAATTCTCTCGCTGGAGTTGCGATAAATCTCTTTGATGGTTTTTTTCTTGTCCGACGCCCCGTTTGACGACACTTTTACCTCACATCTCCATCAGACGGCCAATTGAACAGGTGAGATTTCCGGCTCATCTGTATTGGTCTCATCGACTGTGTTGGAGTTTTCCAAGTTCGACGCTTCTTGCGGAGTTAGATATGAAACTCGACCTTCGATCCGCGCGCCGTCTTCAACGACAAGCCGTTTCGCTGCAAGATCTCCATAGACCCGAGCAGTGGGAGACAGCCTCAAAAGATCAGAGGCTTTAAGATTTCCGTCGATGCGGCCATTGAAAAGGACGACAACTCCGTTGAGGTCACCTGTAATCACGGCCGATTCCTCCACCGTCAGGACTCCGTCACAAACGACCGAACCTTCGACGTGACCACCAACGCGCGACTCTCCCTGGAGAAACATTTTTCCTTGGAAGCTGCATCCGTCGGCAAGCATAGAAATACCACGTGACCTGATTTTAGTCGTGGTTTCTGTCGGGCGGACGGTTGAGTTCTCAGACTGTGGCTTCTTTGAAAACACGCCTGGCTCCTGCAAGATGGAAATGAGATCTTCGGGTATCTTCAGTTACGAGACTACCCGTGTTTGCTTTGCTGAAAGGGGAAAGAAGTGTCGCAAGACAATCCCGTGACGCCAAACGTCACGGCATCGACATCAAATCCGTCGGTCGCCTGGCTGGAGCGCATGCAGGCACTCAGCGGGATTGAAATTGTAAGAAAGCGCACAATCGAACGACTTTACGGTTCTTCCCGTCGGCTTGCAGACAGGTGTGGCTGCCAGAATGAGTCTCGTTTCTCTTCAGCGAAGGAAGAGGCAAAGCTCTGGTGTGTCGTCGTTCCGCAGGAAGACGCAGGGCGAGTGACCGCACAATCCAGTTGCACCTTGTTGAAAACCGGATGGTGTGTTTGGCAGCCAGGGGATTTGGGTTTTGCATGGGCGGGAATCCTGGAGGTCGACGACATCGGGTCCGTTTTTGGTCAGGAGTCTGCGCTTGCTCAGCCGATGAGCAAGCCGCTGGAGGAATGGGAGAAACTGGGACGCATGGGGATCACCTTCCGGATGAACACTTTGGTTCACGGCGATTTGGATGAGACCTTGCGCCGCTGCCGGGTCGAAATCGTTCAAGATATTTTGCGCCGTAATCCTAAATTTTCGCATGTGAATTTGACGCTTTCACAAAATAAGCAGCAGTTCGCAGATGTCGATTTCGAGCGACCATTTGCTGCCGCAGGATTGACGGTCGACAGACTCAGGGAGCGCATGATTCCAAGCTGGCAGAGTGGTGACATGGCTATTCGCCGTTTTACGACATACACTATGACACGAAAGGACACCCGCTGATCGTCCGCAGGACCGGCAAATGGGTGAGTGTGCAGCTGCATGACGCAAATCAAATCAAGTCAAACGTCCAAAAGACAAATCAAAGTCAGAGCATTGACCAGTGTGGCATGCGTCGTTGCAGGTCTATTTTTTCAAGCATTCGAGAAAGATCCCAAGACCTCAGTGAAGGAAAGTTCTTCCGCTGTTTCGAGCGGAAAATCGGCCAACGAAACCGAGAGTTCTGTTGACCCAAATTCAGAAAATGCATCCCAAAAGATTGGTGGAAGCTTTCAGAATCAAGGGTATCGTGACCCGCGTGAAGAACTTACAAACGAGAGACATGCTTTCAAGACGCCGTTTGGCCAGGTAATTTGGCGTGACCTTGAAAAAAGGCTCACCGTGCGCGACCGCGCTGTCTACGCCGATTACAAAGGCTATAAATTGAAATTGACGATTCAGCCTGAACTTCAGGCGGCAATTGAAAAGACGCTCTCGACCCAGCGTAATATCGCCGGTGCGGTTGTCATTCTCGAAACCCGTACAGGTCGTATTTTGGCAATGGCCGAAACCCGTGGTGATTCACGCAGCCCGCTGGTTACCGACGAGTCGATTTTGGTTGCAGCAAGAGCGCCGGCGGCAAGTTTGATGAAAATAGTCACGGCAACTGCAGCCATCGAGAAAAACGGAATGGAGCCGGAACAAGAGATTCCATTCCAGGGTGGATGCGGGAATCTGCGCAACAGAAATTGGTTGCGGGACAATCAAACAGACAGACAACACATGACCTTTTCGCATGCCTTCGGAGTCAGCTGCAACACAGTCTTTGCGCGCCTTGCGCTGTATGAGACAGGTTTGGCAAGTCTTCGCCAGTATGCGGAAAAGTATATGTTCAATCGCCCGATCCCAAGCGACCTGCGGATTGAGACATCGGCGGCATTGATGCCCGCACTCGAAATGGCAACAGCCCTTGAAGTGGGCGAAGCCGGTGCTGGTTTTGGTGCTTCAAAGATTTCGCCCGTTCATGCCGCGTTGTTGTCGGCAGCAGCCGGCAATTCGGGAGTGCTGATGGCTCCCTATCTGGTGGATTCCGCATACGACTCGTCAGGCAAGCAAGTTTACAGCGCGACGCCGCTCGAAATTTCGAGAATCTTCTCAAAGAAGACTGCCGACAGAATGCAAAGGTTGATGCAGGAGACAATCCTCGCCGGGACCAGCAGAAAATACTTCCGACGCAAAGGCACGGCGGTCGATCGGTTTGAAATCGGTGGCAAGACCGGAACACTTTCCGATGCCGAAGAACGGGGAACTCTCTACACCTGGTTCAGCGGTGTAGCTCCTTTGGAGTCACCACAAAACGTTGCCATTGGCACCGTCGTGGCCAGTCCCAAAAATTGGGTTGTCCGCGCAAGTTCGTTGGCACAAATCAGTTTGGCGCAGTACTTGAAGATTGACCGGCAAGATAAAAAGGCTCTCGAGAGAATCAGTCAATAACGCCATCTGGCTGATGAAACAAGAACGGGAGTAAGAATGGCAGGGCTGTCTTTTGTTGACATCGTTTTTCCCCAATTCGCCGGACAGCACTGGCAAGGCGGCATTTCCCTTTTTCGTTCGGGAAGTGTCGTCAACGTTTCCTTTTATGGTGAACTTGTCAGCGCGCGGGTCCGCGCGGGTATCGGTGAAAATTATGATGTCCGTCTGAAACTGCATGCCCAAGGAAAGGGTGTTCAGTGGATGGAATGCACGTGTCAGGCCAATCGTCGACGCGGTGAAAAATGCCAGCATTTGGCCGCCCTCTGTTTGATGCTGGATCAAGAGCGTGCCGAGGTGCTCGAGAAATTCGGACTTTCTGGTCATGGTTCCGACAAGTATCTATACAAAAAAGAGTCTGCTTTCGAGAATGTCCTGCTGGGCGAGCAGGGCGAAGATCTTCTTGCGCCGGCGATGCAGGCGCTCAAGCCTGGTGCTGGCGGCGAGGCGTCGCGCGGTCTGGGAATCATTCTGACTGAGGGCAAGGCGCGCGTTTTGTCGGCTCAATGGAGCGACGAGGACTGTTCTCTGCAATTGACTCTGGATTATGGTCCGAAAAAATCGCTGACCTACAATTTGCAAATCGATGATGCCGTTCGTGTTCTGACCTCTGCAGAAATCAACGCACAAATCCCAAAAAAGGTTTTGTCGATCGTCAACGCGTCATTAAGTGCTGTTCGGGTTTTTGATTGTCGTAAATTTGGACCTGCGGGCGTTCAAATCTATCGCACAATTGTTTTGAAGGATTCCACCGGTCGGGCACGCAAGACCATGGAGCTGGAAGGACTTGATGTCCGATGTTTGGGACGCCTTGGTGTCTTTGTACCAAAATCCGGGCTGGTCCTTTTCAAGGATGAGATGACGCCCGCGCAAGTCGCGCGCTGGGAGGAATACCCGCGGATTGCCACGCTCGACAACGACACTGCAGCACTTCTGCTCGAGACAAACTTTGATCGCTTGCGCGAAACCGCTGAAATCAAAGTCGCAACTGATCTCGCAAAGATCAAAGTTTTCTCGAAATTTTCGATCCCGGAACTCAAGCTCAAATCTGCGATGGATGGCTTGTTCTACGTCGAGCCGACAATTCTTGGTATTCAGGCCGGCCGAGACAAGGAAGAAGGGGCAGGGCTAGACGCTCCTCTCCGTGGTTCTGAATTGGGCATTGAAGGAGTAGCGTCCGACGGCTCTGTTCATTCCAATATTCTTGTTTCAATCCTCAAGGCCCGCGCCGAAGGTCGAAAATTCATCAGCACCAAGAATGGTTGGCTCAAACTTCCGGAAGAATTGGATTGGCTTGCGGGCAATGTCCAAGCAGATGGCCGAGTCAAATTGACCACTCTTGAGCTCATCAAATTTCGAGAACAATTCGCCGCAGAAAGTGAAATCGTCGGCACTGGTGATGTGGTTGCACGTTTGCGATCCGGTTTGCTGGGCATGAAAGACATTGAGCTACCGAGTTTGGGTTCGACGCGTCTCAATTTGCGTCCCTACCAGCTTGATGGATTCAAATGGTTATGGTGGTTGTATTCAAACGGTCTGGGAGGTCTGCTCGCCGACGAGATGGGTTTGGGTAAAACGCACCAGACGATGGCGTTGATATCTGCAGTGGCTCATCGTGAACCACGCAAAATCAGCCTTGTGGTTTGTCCAACAAGTGTGATCGATCACTGGCTCGACAAGATGTCGCAGTATGTGCCCAGCATAAGGGTGGTGTGCTATCACGGTAGCGAGCGCAAGCAGGAAGCTTTCAAGCGTCCCACGCAACACACGGTTCTTGTCACAAGTTATGGCATATTGTTGCGCGATTTTGAGTTTCTGTTGCGCTGCCCGATCGATCTGGTGATCCTTGATGAAGCACACCTGGTGAAAAACCAGTCAACACGAACCTACCGTGCTGCCGTGCGTTTAGGCAGTCGTATGCGCTTGTGTCTGACGGGTACGCCCCTGGAAAATGATCTGCAGGAACTCAAAAACCTGTTTGACTATATCGCTCCGAATTATCTGGGCACCGATTCCGAATTCCGCAAAAAGTACATGTCTGAAAAGCGCACCAATCCATTGGCAGACCTTGAGCTTCAGCGTTTGATTCACCCGTTCAAATTGCGCAGGAACAAGCGCGAGGTGCTCACCGACCTGCCAGACAAGGTTGAGGACATTCGTCACTGCAACCTCAACAAGCGGCAGGTTGAACTCTACAACGAGGCTTTGGCGTTGCGTGGGCGTGAATTGGTTGAGGCTCTTGAAAGCGAACAGGGTCCGATTCCCTACGTTCACATTTTCTCGGTGATTTCGTTCCTGAAGCAGATCTGTAACGATCCAGCATTGTTGGACTCCCGCTACGAAGCTGTCGGGAGCGGCAAGCTTGCATTGTTTGATGAGATTTTAAGCGAAGCTCTCGCAAGTGACCAAAAGGTTGTCGTGTTTTCGCAGTACGCGAAGATGATCAACAGATTGAGCGAACGTCTGAACCAAAGG
>JBDLRR010000103.1:0-5704 GCA_039799985.1 Pseudomonadota bacterium
TTGAGAGTCGATTGTCTTACTGACGCAAAAGCTCAAGAGCCATCTTGGGCACCTGATTGGCCTGCGACAACACGCTCGTACCGGCCTGCATGAGAATATTGTTGCGGGTCAGCTCGGCAGACTCATCGGCGATATCAACGTCCTTGATTCGGCTGTTGGCTGCACTGAGGTTTTCAACGCTGATACCGATATTGTTGATTGTTGAAATCAAACGGTTCTGCATTGCACCGAGGTCACCGCGCAAAGACGAAATGTAGTCCATCGCCGCATCAATCTTGGCAAGACTCTTTTGCGCACCGTCTTTTGAATTGATGGACAGGTCGGCAATACCGATTTTATCGGTGTTCGCATCTGCCCGTGATGCATCAAAGCTGATTCTGTCGACGCCGAGTATGTTTTCACCGCCCGTGTTGACCTGGATATCAAGTGAACCACCCGTTCCGTCCAACAGATTGGTTCCGTTGAAGTCGGTTCCGTTGGCAATTCGGTCAACTTCCGATTTCAGGGCTTGGTATTCGTTGTCCAGATAGACGCGTTCTGCAGGACCAATGGTATCTGAAGCTGCCTGCACGCCAAGTTCGCGCATGCGAACCAGAATGTTTTGGACTTCATTGAGACCACCTTCTGCGACCTGAACCAGCGAAATACCGTCGTTTGCGTTTCTCTGCGCAACCTGAAGGCCACGAATCTTGGCGCGCAATCTTTCGCTGATGGCAAGACCAGCAGCATCGTCACCCGCTTTGTTGATTCGGTAACCCGACGCCAATCGCTCTAGGCTCTGGTCCAGTAGCCGACGCGTGTTCCTCAAATGCCGTTGTCCGGTCACCGAGGATGTATTGGTCATTATGCGAAAGCCCATAGCCTTCTCCAGTTACAGAGCCCGTGCTTGCAAATTACGAGCCAGTGCTGTTTTCAGGCTAACAAAAGTTTTTTGAGCATCCTAACCTAAACTGTCAAAGTTTTTGGCGGCAAACTTGAACCTCATGCTTGAAAACCATATTTTACGCTGATTAATCGACAAACTTGACAAAATCTTGGTGGAGTTGTTCCCTAGTTGAACAGAGTACCAAGGCAGTGCACAGCCCCCCGAATGCTCCCGTGGATGGGCTCAACGAAAAAAGGAATTTTCGTCATGAAACGGACCGACGAGAATCGCTACCCGCAAAGTGCTGAGCTCTTCAAATTTTGCAAGGAAGCTTTGAATATCAAGCATGCCTTTGAGGTCAAAGTCATCGACCAACACGTTGGTGCAATTCTTGGTTTTGATCCGGCAGACTGCAGCCATTGGAAAAAAGGCAAGAAAAACATCAAATCATTGGACACAGTCAAAGCGATTGCACAGCATCTGGACATCTCTGAAAGGAACATCCTGGACATCATCGCTGGCAGGGCAGACGTCGAAGAGTCTTTGTATGAATATAAGGGCTACGGACAATCGGCTCTCAGCAGCAAGCAAATCGATGATCTCAAACGCGAGTACTTCAAGAACACAAGCAAGTATCAAAGCGCACTGGGCGTCCAGGCTTTTGATGAGCTGATTGATCTCAAACGTGAAGCAACGGTTGCCTTTGCTGAAGAATTTCTTCTGCGCGCCAGAGTCAACTCGCTTCCCGTCATGATTCCCGAAATTTTTGAAGTCCTTGATTCAAGTTTGATGCTCGTTGAAGGAACCCCACAACAAAGTTCAGCACTTCTCGTGGAAACCCAAAACGGCGCCACGACACTGACATGGCGAGCTGGAGACATGAAACCATTTCTCCGCTTTCTGATAGCTCGCGAAATCGGCCGCCATGTGCTGATAGGTACCCAGCCAATGCCTGAGCTTCAGCCCTTGATTGACATCCGTCTGAATATTTTTGCCAGTGCCCTGCTGATGCCGTCGTCACTTCTCCAAGCAGCACTGCGCCATTCTGACCCGTCTTGCGATCTCATTGAGCAAATGTCGGTCTTGTTCTGGGTTCCACGTTCTGTCGCTGCTGCCCGCCTGAAAGATTTTATTGTCGGCTAAAACTGGTATATGCAGTCTCCATGAACGTTAATGATTCCACCACCCCGCAAGTTGAAACCCGAACTGCTGGCGATGTCTGGAACTTCAGGAGAATTTCATGGAAATGACTCTGGTTTATGCTGCTCTCGGTTTGGCTGGCCTGACCTCTGCCATCACCCTTTTTTTGTTTATGAGCCGAGTGAGGCTCCAGGAAAAAAACCGGGAGCTTGAGGACAAGCTGTTGGCAGAACAATCCAGAAGGACTGCAGCAACTTTGACTTCACAAGAGCCCAAGAAAAAGCCTGAAACAGCAAAAGTTCAGCCTGAAAAAAATAAACACGCCGAAGAGCTGGTTGAACTCAGAAAGACCAACGCCCACTTGAAAGATGAAATCCGCCAGCTCAAACAGGAAGTCCGCCACCTGGAAGTGTTGAACAAAGACTCGGGAAGCCGGGCTGAAATGGAGACATTCAAACTGCGCGCGGAAAACCAGGCGCTCCTCGAACGCGCCAGGGATTTGGAATCAAATTCAACCGACAAGAAAAGGGCTCAGGCACTTGAGCACGAACTCACAGGACTCAAGGAAAACCTCAAAAGCGTCCAGTCAGAACTTGCAGGTGCAAATGCAAAGCTCAAAAGCGAACGTCATTTTGCAGACAAGCAAAAGCTGATTCTGGAGACAATGCAGAATCAGCTCAAAGAGCTCAAAGCACGTTTGCCCGAAGACACCCAACCCGAGGTTCAAAAGATTGATCCCAAGACCCTCGAGCGTTGGAAGGATCGCGCGCTGACCGCCCGCCACATGTACCGAATGATGCGCCAGATGCGCGAACTTTCGGATCTGAAGCTGTTCTCTTATCAGGAAGCCGTTTACGACGTTTCACGCACTCTTCTCTCGCTCAAAGGCGCCCATTCTCCCGAAATTGGCCCCCACGAGAACAAGGCCGACAGGTTTCTGGCCGAAGCTTGGTCACTCGTTCAGTCCGACACTTCTCCCAACGCATGATGTAATTTTTGCCCCCTGATTTCGTCGCAGAATTCCGAAACCCCTTCTGACTGCAAAGAGTCGGCGTTGTTGCCGCTCCTTGAACAGTTCAGTTGGGGAAGCGAGTGCAGAAGCAAGGCATTCAAAACATCATTGTTGCAACACTTACGCCGGGAGAACGGCGTGGATCACCAACACGGCTCCTCCTGAAAGCCCTCTGCGCAGTTCTGCTTTGTCTGACCATGGGCGACAATGCTCTCGCCCAATCTCCCAACAATTCAAATCTGGTTGTCGAAGATCGCTCGGCAGATCTGACACCTCCGCCTTCACGCTGGCTCAAGGATCTTTTTCTTGAACCCAAAACAATTCGCCCCAGCGCCAAAACACTCAAAGCGAGAATTGAAGCCGAGAAAAAAAAGCCGGAAATCGCAGAGCCAATTGTTCTGCGCCTCAAAACAACTGAACTACGTCCGCTGCTGGCACAATTGGCAAGCGACAATGCATTCCGCAAGTTGACTGTCTCTCAGAAGTACAATTTTGCGGTAATGAAGAATCTTGAAACCCGGATTGAGAAGAAGGCATCAGATGCCCAAGACAACCCAAGCCGAAAACCCGCGGTTGCACTGCTGACGTTGAACACAACAGACTTGACCTGGATCGACCTTGAGAAACTTTCACATGCCTTGGCGTATCCGAGCCTGGAACCTTTTTTGCCTATTGATGAAATCCGTACCCTCAAGAAGGAAGACTCTGCTGCGCAAGAGCGCTGGATGTCGCACTTCGGCTCACGTTATGCCGAAGTCAAAGGCAAAGCCGAACAATGGTATGAAAACAACACAGGTGCGCTGCAGATTCCGTTCAGTGCGCTACTGCCTGAACACATGAAAAACCTCCTCGGACGCTACTCCCCCTTCCGTGGTCGCAACTGTTTCGCCACAGCTCTTCAATTTGCCGATCCGAGCATTATCCAGGCCAAAAACGTCAATATGATTCGCGAGGCAGGTCACAGTCTTGCGCTCATCAATCACGACGAATTCAGTCACGCACTTTGGCTTGCTTACGACGAACTCAACCCTCAACAGGTCGGCCAAGGCCTTCAATTTGGGGATGTTATTACAATCATTGACGGAAATGAGCGTTCAGCATACACATCCTTCAAGCACGCCGCAGTGCACATCGCAGGCGACCTTTATCTACACAAGCCCAGTAAATCAGCCAGTTCGCCCATAGAGTTCGTGCGCTGGAGGGAACTGGTGCAAACCTGGCATCCGCTCGTGAAACAATTCGAGGTCCGCTATTTTCGACACCGCGCAGGAGCACGCATCCAGGAACAAAGCCCCGCCTTTGCCATTGAAAAGTTGAAATGGAATCGCTAGAGCAGAGGGCCTGTTGAAACAAGGAAAAGACATGAGCACTGAGAAAAAAGGTCTGCGCCGGGCATCACCCTCGAATTCGCCCCGTCCCCGACGCCCATCAAACCTTCGACCGCCTGCACGGGAATTGGATGCACCTATCCCACGCGGTGTTCGGAGTGGCGTGACCCGCCGAATGATGCTCAATCGTGAAGGAGAACCCCAAAAGGTTTTTCACGAAACTGTCTGCAAAGTGCTGGATCAGTGCCAGTCTTGTCCAATGTTGGACATGGATTATCGCGATCAAATCGACTTCAAAACTGTGGATTTCAAAAAAAGACTTTCTCAGGCCGGTCTTAAAACGCAGGCAACAGTCAACGCGTGTCTCGAATCACCAAATCGACTTGGTTACCGGAATACTGCAAAACTAGCGTTGGCAGAGAAACTCTCGCCGCCCGATCGTCGCTTTATTTCGATTGGGTTGTACAAGCCTGGCAGCCATCACGTCGTCGACGTGGGTGATTGTCCTATTCAAAACCAACGACTCAACAAGGTCATTGGCTTTCTGCGGACAGCCATTCGCGAACAGAACATGTCGATTTATGACGAACGCAGACATCAAGGTCTTCTGCGCTATGTTGTGGTCCGCACCGCCCATCGCTCAAAAGATACTCTGGTGACGTTCGTCGTCAGTGCCGACGACAAACTCAAATTGAGGCCCTTCGCCCGAAATTTGATGCAAAAGTTCGATTTCGTCTGTGGTGTTTTGATGCACGTCAACAACACATCCGGCAACGCCATATTCCAGGCGAGCAATGATCCTGACGTCAACGACAACGCGGATGCGACACTTGCAGGACAAACAACACTCCTTGCAGGACAGGATTGTTTGCGTGATTCGATAGCCAACCTGAACCTGAGGATTTCGGCAAGCAGCTTCTTCCAGGTCAATCCCACCGTTGCAGAACAAGCGTATTTCCGAATGATTGAGTTGCTGGAACCAAAGACAGGCGACAAGGCGCTCGATCTTTATTGCGGAGTGGGTTCATTGGCGCTGCTGATGTCCCGTGCCGGCGCCCGCGTGACCGCCATCGAGGAAACACCCTCCAGCATTGCAGACGCTCATGAAAACGCCTTGACCAACTCTCTCCAGGATATCGATTTTCGCGCCGGAAGAGCGGAAGTTGTTCTTCCTGAACTCATGAATAACGGCTCGATGCCTCGGGCAGACATCATTTCCGTCAACCCGTCGCGACGGGGCTGCCAACCCGAAGTGCTCAAGGCGATGGCCGACCTCAAACCGAGAGCGATTGCATATATGAGCTGCAATCCAGACACTCTTTTGCGCGACCTGCGTCAATTGGAGCAACTCGGACTACA
>JBDLRR010000104.1:0-2601 GCA_039799985.1 Pseudomonadota bacterium
CAAAGGATTCAGGTGACATCCAGGCCATCATCAGCACAACAGACGTTTCTGAACATTGGGCAATGGCGGGCAATAATCCACCTCCTTTTTCAAAGTTCGGGAGAATCTTGGCTGAATTTGAGTCGTCGGAAGGCATGACTTTTCTGTGGGTAAAAGGGTGAGGACTTGCATCGAGGTCCGATTGAAACGGCTGTTTCGATATTATGCGAAATGCAAGGTGAGGCCGCGAGACTGGAACAAACGGTGATTTTGAAGTGTAACCGAATTTATGGATAGGGACCCGCCGATGCATGTCAAAGTTCGAACTATCTACCGATGCACATCTGGTCTTTTGAGAAGTAATTCCAGTCGAAAGTGAACAACGTGAGCCAAGAATCCATTAGCGTGGTACTGCCACTGAAGGACGCCCAAGTTTGGTTAAAACTAGGAGCCGAAGAATTATTGGATTGTTTGGGCGATATAGGGGTTCGCTTCGAAGTGATTTTTGTGGACAACGGGTCCTCCGACTTCACCGCCGAGATCATGGATGAGTTACGACGCCAGTATCCCCAAGTTCAGGCGTTGCGACTGAAATCACCTCGTCCGGCAGCGGAGGCCGTCCAAATGGGGGTAGAGCGTTCGATTGGTGAAATTATCTTCATCCAGGAAATGAGTGCCCCCGTTCGAGTTTCCGACCTATTACGATTATGGGGACTACGGGCAGATAAGTCGCTTTTGATGGCTAGGGCGCAAACCAGCGCACGACGGGTAGACGAGCAATGGCTACAACGTTTGATGCCTTGGAGCAAGCGATTTACAGATTCGTGGAACGAATCGCAAGGTCGCTTTTCCGGCCTTCAAATGCTACGCCGTAGTAGTTTACGGTCCATTAGCAAAGAAATACCGACGGGACAGCTTGAGGTCGCACACATTTCGCACCATGCTGTTGCACCACCAAAATTTGCTGAGAGTGTGGTGAAGAGCGGCACACGATTTGGGGTGACGCAATAAGTGGGGTGGGTGTTTTGGGAATTCGCACAATCACCATAGTATTGACAAAATTTCCAAAACAAAAATTTTTTTGTGTCTGTTTTTACACCCCACTTCGCTAATAGACTGAAGAGTAGATCGTCCGAGTGGTTTTCGAAAGAAATGCTTCTCGCGATCGATCGTTTCTTGCAGCCGAGGGCTCGCTGCATGCGGCATCACATGGCACGGGAATGTGCTCACAGTTCTTCGCATCTACTAGAAGTTGGTGCGTTGCTAGGACCTAAGCGGCGGTAATGATTGACCGCTCCGGTTCAGAAATGTTCTACGCTGAACACTCGACTCGTTCGGGTCGCTGGAACAACTGTCGTGATGTTGCGTCCAACAGTATGTCAACTGTAGCAACGCAGCGAATTGAGGGTTTAGCATGTCAATTGTGCCGTACAGCAGTAGTGGTTTCGTTTCCGCAGTTCCTCCTTCAATGAATAATGATTGCATTGAAGAAGGAAATCATTTTGAAAAAGATGCGTTGAGTTCCTCGTCTCATCAAAAATCATATAATGTCGAGGAGTCCAATTCCCATTCACACACGCTACGTGAACGAACCAAATATCATCGTATTGGCGAAGTGCGCGCCGAACAGGGTGTATCGCTGCGCAGTGTCTCGCGGCGGACGGGAATTGAGATTCGGATCCTCAAGCAGCAAGAAGATCCTTATACCAATTTGACGATCCAAGAGTTGCAGGTGTGGCAGCGAGCGTTAGATGTGCCACTTGCAGATTTGTTGGTTGACAATAACAACCGTTTGTCGCAACCCGTTCAGCAACGCGCGCAATTGGTAAAGATCATGAAGACGACGGCTGCGATTCAGGAAGTCTCAACCAGTCCACGGGTCAATCGGTTGGTGACGATGCTTAAAGAACAGTTGGAAGAATTGATGCCCGAGTTGAAGGAGGTTAGTGCTTGGCCTAATTATGGACAGCGCCGCGCTCCGAACCAATTGGGTAAGATTGGGGAGATGCCAATCATCACCAGTCATTTGTCCTTGGATCTGGGAGGGGAGTGATTTCGAAAGAAGCGAGCACGGCAGAACCCAGACCGAATAACGAGAACAAAATCATCCACTCGCAAACGGGTCGACATGAATGTTACCAAGCTAGAAAAGTCTAGGGGCTCCCAGTTGGGGGCCCTTTTTTCGTTAATATCTTCCGGATGAAATCTTCAGATTCGGAACTGAACCGCAAGGTCCGGAATGGCGTAGGAATGTTCATCTCTGCGGCGGGTGTATGATTTTGCTGGCTAGCCAAAGGTCAGCGCCCTTCGTGGAGGCCATTTTTATTTTGCTAATAATTTCGTACAAGCTCTGAGGGTTTAGGTTATGCATCGAGGAAAACTAGGTAGTTTGATGGCAGTTGGAGGCTGCCTTCTCTTAAGTGGTGTGGCGATCGGGATGTGGAATGGAACCCCCGCCTATAATTTGTCAGAAGTGTATGCCAAGCAAACGGCGGACGCCGACGCAGCGCGTGGACAGTTAGTCGCTCGAGCTGAAGAGTTGTCTGGAGCTTTTCGGGCGGTAGCCAAGGTTCTGAAGCCTTCCGTTGTCAGCATTACTGCCACGAAAAAAGTGAGCATGAA
>JBDLRR010000105.1:0-5588 GCA_039799985.1 Pseudomonadota bacterium
CCGGTGTCTGGAGACATCTGCACGAGAGCCGCCGGTGTACTTGAGAAAAGAATTTGGATGACGGAGTCTCACCTGCCAAACAGGATCTGAAGACAAGTGCAGTCGGGTTTTGAATCACCAGCAGCGACAGTCGAGCTTTCCCTCGACATTCAGATGACATTCCTGCTGGTGGTTCAGAAATCCACGAACATTTCCATCGTGAACTTCGACGCGAAAGAACTTTTCATCTTTCAAGGGAACATCCGAGGCACCCTGTATGCCCGTTTTGTTCGCGAGCAGCGCAGTTCGGGTTCCCCATCGGGCGCCCTGTTCCGAGTATTCCAAGATGAGTTTGCGAAGTTCAGCAAGTGCCTCATCCTGGCTTGGATAATGTTGCAGCGGGTCAAGACGTCCAGAAACAAACCTCTCAGTATCTGCACTGAAATCTTCACTTGAGCTTTGTATGAGCGTCAATTGATATTTGTCGAGAGTATCAGACAATGGCTCGAGCGAAAGTTGATAGTATTTTCCGCGGTATGCCATATAAAAATTAAGATCAATAATGCTCACTGAACCAGGGATGAACGATTTCAATGCGACATCGCTCTGACCAAGTGATGTGCGGAACGATTTTTCCAATTCTTCAGAACTTCTCCTGCAGGCACCTCCGGCAATAAATTTGGGAATATTCAATTGAAATTTGGCCGGCACAAAGGATTGCGTGCTTTTGAAGAACTGGGCTGGAGAAACAGCACTCACAGCGGCATCGAACAACATGGGTCCATGACGACTGACCAGTTCCTTGAATTTTGCGTCGTTCAGTGAACTTGAAGACATGGCACTGAATCTGTTCTCGTCGGCACCAACTGTAGAATCGCGACCTGAAGTGGAAGTGTTGGGATTGCCATACGGGCCAAGGAATTGCGGTTTTGAAGAGATATTCTCAGGGACGCTCTTTGCAGAAAATTCAGTCATGAAAACCGGACTGCTCAGCCAAAGCGTTGCAGCAATCACAACGATGCTGAGAGTCGCCCGTGGTTTCATGGTCCACCCCCACGCGCGGGCAGGTGCTGCATGGGATCAACGGCATTTCCGGATTTGCGGATTTCAAAATGAATGTGATGTCCGGTTGAATTTCCGCTCGGACCACTTTTTGTAATTTCATCACCTTGAAGGACAACCTTGCCCGATGTGAATCCGAGCAGGTTGGAATTGTCCCCGTAGCGGGTCTCAAAACCATTCTCATGAGTGATTTGAACCCAATGGCCATATCCAAGTGTGGACCATCCGGAGAATGAAATTCGTCCTGCCGCAGCGGCCTGGACGCTGGTACCGTCCGGCACAGACAAATCAATTCCCTCATGAAATGAATTCAACCGTGGACCAAATCCTGAAGTCAGGGCCCCGATCTGCACTGGCCAGACAAATTCCAATGAATTTTTTTGCTTTGGAGTCACATTGGTAGCGGAGGAGGGATTGGAGGAGATGGTCATTTCGGGAGTCGAAATGTGTGCTGTTCGCTGCACGTATTCCTGCCGGAAGTGTTCGGCAAAAACAACACCGCGATCGAGCTTGCAGTCATTTTTAAGAACAAAGTCCTGTGAGAGGCTCACTCTGAAATGAGCGCCGTCGGCAGAATTGACCAAGACAGGTGACCCCAGGACCATGACGCGCTCGCCTGCTTCGACCTTGCAAAGTTCATTGGGGTCCAATTTTTCAACCTGCGAGGTTGAGGTTTTGAGAAAGGTCGGGCGCAATGCGACCAGTGAAACGTCGAAATTGTCAGGCGAGTTTGCGTGCGAATCGGATTTGCTTTTCGCGCAAGAAGAGAGTGCAAAAATCATCCCGAAAAGAAATATTTTCCTTTCAAATCGATGATTCATTTGTTCCAGGCCTCCAAAAACCTGTCAACCCCAACCTCAAAACAAGTAACCAACGGTTATTTTCAGAGCTCCTCCCAGGTATTGGCCCACGACAATGTCGGCCCCCATCCCTGCATCAATTCGGTTTGGAAAACGATGAACCCAGCCAAATTCTCCGCCGGGCTCAAGTGTCAATTTGGTTCCAAGGCCAAGAAACAGTTTTGGCCCGCCATGAAAACCCGACAAACTTTCCGGTACCTGCCAGATGAGCCCGCGAAATGACACCAGACGAAGTCCATACAATTCGCCACCGAGTGTGATGTTGTCGGAAATGACCGGACCAACATCCGCCGACAACGAAGCAGAACCCGTCCCGATGGCACCCAGCGAAAAGCCGGCGCGAACAGGTTTCTGAAAAGGTCGTGTTTTGGCCTGAGCCGACAAGGGTAATGCGGCTGAAATCAAAGCCAATGTGACGATCAAATTCTTCATGCGATAACCTTTCGCAGCAGGACGTACCTATCCATGGCATCGGGATCAGCAAACGAACCGTGCGATTTGCCGATTTTTTCGCTGACATTGCCCGCCCTGATCAGAGCACCGGTGGTTTTGCTGATTTTGTGATTCCTGCACCATGAGGAAATCTCCCAGGTCAGGGCGTTCGCGATTCCCTTGGAACGATGTTCCGGATGAACGGCGACCGTTTTATAGACAAGCTCTTCACCTTCGGAAAAGCAGAAAGCAAAGGCCACAGCCTGGCCATCCTTTGCAAGAACTATCCGGGAAGCGTCCATATTTGATTTTTTTGCGAGCGCGAGAGTGAGCCCAGAAAACAGCTCAAACGGTATTTTTTCAAACATCGGGTTGTCTGCAAACGCGAGGTTTGAAAGTTCGAAAATCTGGCGCAGATCTTGGATGAGGTCGGATCCCGTTGCAAACGGGCGAACGACGTAGCCTGAGTCGATGACTTTTGTGTGGTCAGGTTGCAATTTCTCAAGATAGGCATCCCAAAGTCGAATATCAGGAATTCGAAAATTCATACTCGAAAAGTACAGATGATCATTAAAACCTGCTTGTTGGAAAAGTTCTTTGTGAAATTCAGGAGCGGCAGGTTCCCAAGGTTTGTCGATTGAGCGGAACTCCTCGGGTGATCGGATCTTGAATCGGTAATTGAACCAACTGTTGAAATCCATCGGTGCAACAACGTTGTCGGCATTGGAATCCTTCAACCAAGCCAAAGCTGTCGAAATCAATTCAGCACCTGCGGCTCTGCCTTCGGGGGAGTCGACACAATCGAAGAATCCAATTGAACCCTGAGATGGATTCACGGCCGGAATATCCGCACCGATTCGGGCGAGAATGTGTCCGCCGGATTTCGAGCTTGCTAGCCAGAACTCGCACGTTCTTTGATTGCCAAGTGCAAGCAGCTGAAGCCAAAGATTGCCTGCCCCCGTAGGGACACGACCCGCAATCACACGGATCTCGTCTGGCAGTTCGGCAAAGTTGCGGTCGAAGGCGCTGAAGTCTGTGGCCTTGCTTCTTGCTTCGACTTTGCTCCCACCGCTCATTCCAGTCCACTCCCTGTTTGCAATTAGGCCGATTGTTTCAACGGTGCAGGGCTGTAAGTTTGTATCACCGACCTCATTGCGTCAGAGACGTCTTGATAAGAATCAAAATACGAAAAGGTCTTCGGGAAATTCCGCCGTGAATACTGAGCCAATTGATATGGGCTCTGGCCCTTTTGCGCGCGCACGTCTTCCGACAGCCTGTCGGCTTGATGGGTCAAATGCCGACGCATCCTGCAGAGGTCTTCAATGATCAGGATGTTGGCACGTTTTGGCGTTGTATAGCTCTTCATTGTTCGTTGCAGCAGCAGGATGTTCATGCTGCGGACGGGAAATGGACTCTTATCGAAAATATAGCGGAGAAGATGTTCATCGATCTGGACGTGACGTGCCTCATCCAACATATGAAACTGATGGACCTGGTAGTGCATCGGATCCAGCTTGCTTTGTTTTTCGTCACGCTGTTGCATTCGATAATGCGAGAAATAATCGATTGTCTTTTCTTCAAACAAAAGTGCTATCCAGATCCAGAAATTCAGATGGCGTGGCATCTTTGCCATCAGATTCATCAGTGCGTTTTCGTGTTTCCTGAGTCGCAAAAAATAGTAATCCTGCGACTCATAGCGTTCGGGGTTGCAAAGCCGGTTGAGACGGCGGAACATTTCAGTGTGCTTGATTTCCTCTTCGAGAAAAATTTCAAGACACTTTTTGAGGTCGACCGAAATTCCGGTGGCCCAGGGCAGCAAACCTTCGACCACCTTGCACAGAAAACGATCTTCCAAAAAGATAAACTGCTCGCTCACATATTGCGCGAAGAGTTGGTTGTAGCAGCGTCGGTCGTCGTCATCGAGTACGTTTCTGTAGGAAGCACAATGGTACAAAGGAGTGAGTGATTCCGGGAAAAAGTGCAGTCCAGAATCGACTCCCTTGTGCCAGGATATTCTGTCGATGCTGTACATGTTCTTCAGTGCAGCCTCAGCAATTGCCTTAAGCTCCGGCAAACTCATTGGTTTGTTCCTTTCCATGAGCCGAACGTCCGGCTTTTCGGCACATTCCTGATGATGCAAAAGAAAAATTTAAAGAAAAAAATTAAGTCTAAATTTTTCCGCATATTGCCCGATACACGACTGCTCAGGTTTCGTATTGGAGGGAGCGTGCCGGCGCCAAACGGAAATTGCACCATCCGTGCACTCGAAAAGATACAGATACAGCCAGAAAGGCTTGCTGTCTGGTCATTGCGGCACGGTGCCATTTCATTTGGAAGATTTGGTGAAATGGCAGCATGGCAACAGCTCAGATGCCACAAAATGGGGATTGAGAGCGGTGATGTTGTTGTGGTCATGGCATTACCCTCGCCGTCGCTTTACGCGGCCTTGGTTGCGCTGATGGGATTAGGTTGTCCGGTTGTATTTGTTGAGCCTTGGATGCCTGTGCAGCAAATTGAGCAGGTTCTTTCAAAGTTGTCTCCCAAGGCGTTGTTTGCTGATTCTTTTGGAAATCTTTGGAGTCTGCGTTCGCGATTGTTGCGCTCGTTGAAGAAAGTCCGCGTGGATGATCTCACTGAAATGCGGACAGATTCATCAAACCTGGAAATCAAGGCCGTTGAGCCTGCAAGGCCCGCCATCTTTTCATTCACGACCGGAACAACCGGAATACCCAAAGGTGTCGTCAGGACTCATGAGTATTTGTGGCAGCTGCATGAGATACTTTATAAATACGGCGATGAGGCTTCGCTGGATGGTCCTGACCTGACGATTTTTCCAAACCTTGTTTTGTTTCATATCGGTGCTGGTCGAGGCTCACTTCTGGTGCCGACAAACTGGTCTATCACGGCCCTGCAGCGCATTCGCGAATTGAACAAAGATCTCTGGCCACAATCTTTGTCATGTGGGCCAGCGTTTCTCAAACGATTGCTTGAGTACAATCTTCAATCACCTTCGCTTCGCTCCATTCACGTGGGTGGCGCGATGGTGGAGTGTGATCTGCTGGAAGCAGCTGTGAAGGCTCTGCCGCGCACCAATATCAGGCAGGTTTATGGTGGCACTGAGGTTGAGCCGGTTTCATTTTGTGACGCGAAGGCGAGTCTCGAGAACTCGCGACGCAAAGGTTATATGCATGCACTCAACGTTGGATTTCCGATCCAGGAGCTGAAGACACAATGGGACGATCAAGGGACTCTTTG
>JBDLRR010000106.1:0-8456 GCA_039799985.1 Pseudomonadota bacterium
AAGTGGCTTCGACATTGGCATTTCTGGCCAGCAGAGAGGCTGGTTACATTACCGGCGTGAGCCTGCAGGTTGACGGTGGGCGGATTGGCGCAATTTGAATCCTTTCCGAAGTCGTTTGAAGACTGATGTGTGGGTACCCAAATTAACCAAGGCAATCGAAGACATCACACCCTCTGTTCAAGCTACAGCTTAAAAAAACCGACAAGTACGATGATTATTGCGTTCTAATCCAGCAAGGAGTCCTGAATGATCATCCGTTCAATGTTTTCTGCTGCTCTTCTTTTGACTTCAGTTTTGACCGCTTGCGGTGAGCCCAACAAGAACCAAACCGCCAGCGCTGGCGAGACCGTCGTGCAGAGCGATTTGACCGAAGGAACACTCGGCCTCGTTGTCGGACAAACAATCGATTACAACGCTGTGAAAGGATGCCTCGTTGCACAAGTCGATGGTGTAAAGTTGTTCAGCGGCAACCTGAAGCGCAGCGATTGCGTCGACAAGTGTGCCGTCTATGAAACCTCAAACCCAGGCCGCTCATGTTCGCACGGTGGCAGCCTGTTCCGCTCGGCCCCAACCAACATTTGCGAAATTGTGGGAGCAGGCGGCGTGGTCAAATTCAGTGCCCAGTCCATCCGCAAGGCCTGCGCTCAAGAGTGTTCCAAGTACGCAAATCCAGCCCGTACATGTCTTTGGGGTGGTCAAAGCGTTAAGCAGTAAATCCAACCTCTCTTTTCGACTCGAAGGTCGCAGACGGGTATCTGTCTGCGACCTTTTATGTTGTGGGCTGGCAATTTGTGAAAAAGTATCCCATACTGTTGAAAACAGACGGGATTGGAAGATTATATGTGGACACTGTACCAGCACCACAAAGGGATGCACTATCTTCATTTGGGCCAGTGCCTGCATTCGGAATCAACCGAAACCTTTGAATCGTACCTTGCATTGTATGACAATCCTCGTGGGCAGCGCTGGATTCGCCCCAGCGGAATGTTTCACGACAATGGAGGCCCCCGCGGCACCAAGAGATTCGTTGCCATTGCAAGGTTGCGGAAACTTTCTTTTGAAGAATCGAACCAGATCCTTCCTTTTGGCTATGACGCCTGGGGACAAGGTCGCACTCTGGCCGAATTCGTGGCTTCATACGGTGACAACAAAAATCACCTTCGAGGCCAAAGATACCTGCTTGAATCGCTCGACGGAGAGCCTCTCTCGACTCTCAACACCCTGCGTTTTCGTGAACAACTGACTGGACTCGCCTGGTTGGCAACAACGCCCGACAAGCGCAAGGCGGGACACGCAACTCTCCTGATGCGCAGCGTCATGGCTTTGATGCAAAATGAAATCTCAAACATGGGATTTGTTCTGCATTCCGAAATCGGCATCCGTTTTTATGAGCGATTCGGATTTGAAAAGGCTCCGGCTGAACATCAACATTTCGAAAAATCAATCGCAATGTACTGTGGCGAACTTCCGCTGGCCGACGGTGAAGAGAAGATTTTCAAAGAATTCTTTTAAGTGAGTCCTGCGACCAGCACCGCCTTGATCGTGTGAAGCCGATTTTCTGCTTGTTCAAAAACCAAACTCGACGCACTCTCGAAAACATCGTGGGTGATTTCAAGGCCTTTGTTGGCTGGCAGGCAATGCAAAAAGACCGTTTGATTGTTGCCTGTCGCCTTCATGAGCCCTTCATTCACTTGATAAGGTCTCAAGCGGCTGACACGCTCCTGTGAACCGGGCGCATTTTCGAATCCCATCGAAATCCACACGTCAGTATAAATAGCATCGGCACCCGCGACAGCCTTGATTGGATTTTCCTCAAGAGTCACCGTTGCTCCCGAGTCTTTGCAAATCCGGGAAGTGAATTCGAGCTCATCTTTTGATGGAAAATATTCCTTCGGGGCAGCGCAAACGAAATGAGCCCCCACCAAAGCACAGGCATGCATCAGTGAATGTGCAACATTGTTTGCAGCGTCTCCAACATAGACAACCTTCAAACCTGCCAAATGTGAAAAGCGCTCTTCAAGAGTCAACAGATCTGCCAATGCCTGGGTGGGATGTTCTTCATCAGTGAGGGCATTGAACACAGGAACACCCGAAAGTTCTGCCAACGTCTCGACTGTCTTCTGGGCATATCCGCGATAAACGAGACCGTCGTAAAAGCGACCCAGAACGCGCGCAGTGTCTTCCAAAGACTCCTTTTTGCCGAAATGAATATCGGAGCCTCCAAGGAAATCGACCTGGGCGCCTTCATCATGACAAGCAACTGAAAACGAACATCTGGTCCGTGTACTTAATTTCTCAAACAGCAGTGCAATATTTTTGTTGGCCAACCGCTTTGGGAATTGGCCACTTTTCTTTTCAGCCTTGAGACTTTTTGCAAGCGCAATCAGCTCACGCAACTGCATGGGCGACATCTGCTTCAACGTCAAAAACGATTTTCCCGACAGATTATTCATTGAACGACTCCACATGTGAATGTCTGTTTGAGTATGCGACCAGCGCCATCACCCAGGCGTCAAGCGCGAATTTCGATTCGACGAACGGAACAGAGCTTTGCGCAGTCATCGCTCCCAATTCGTCGGCAAGCTGGCGCCATTTCCTTGCCATGCCCTGCCCGACGTTGATGACCATCGACAACCGGCCAGCACGCATTGCCTCTTCGGCAAATGCACGAACCTGATGTTCCAAACGCAGCTCGACAACATTCGAATTGAGTTCGCCGAGCTCGCGACGGGAGTCTTCGATGCAATAAACCCGACATCCCAAACGACCCACCAACTTTTTGAGTGGTGCTTTCAAGGCAGTCAGCTGTGCGCTCTCGCCAATAATCAAAACATCACCTTGAGGTCGCAACTTCCAACCGGCAGCAACGTATGCCTTCGCAAGAGCCATTCCGGCTGTCTTGGCGGTTCCCATGACCTCGCCAATCGAACGCATCTCTGGCCCCAGATTCGGACTGACTCCCGGAAATTTATGGAAAGGAAAGACGGGCGCTTTGACCGCAAATTCAGCCACAGCCTTTGCAGATATCGGGCGGATGTTCGCCAGTTCTGCCAAGGTTGAACCAAGTGCAACACGTGCTCCCAGCCATGCCAAAGGCACGCCCATCGCCTTTGAAACAAACGGAACGCTGCGCGAACTGCGAGGATTGACTTCAAGGATGTATATTTCACCTTCATGGAGGGCCAGCTGGACATTCAGCAATCCACGCACACCCAATTTGATCGCCAATTCGGCACAGATATTGCGAATCCGCTGCTCCACGTGGCCCGGAGACTTCAGGCAAGGAATCACACTTGTGGAATCTCCGGAGTGAATTCCGGCTTCTTCAATGTGTTCCATCACTGCGGGAATAAATACTTCACGACCATCACAAACAAGATCGACGTCAAATTCGATCGCATCTGCGAGATATTTGTCGAGAAGAACCGGATGCCCTTGTGATGCATCGACCGCCTCGGCCAAGGCATCATTGAGCTCGAGTTCGCTCGCCACAATACGCATTGCCCTTCCACCCAACACATAGGAAGGACGAACAAGAAGAGGATAACCAATCTGTTTCGCTTTTTGCCGGCAATCTTCCATGCCAAGACCAGTGGACCACGCAGGAACCTGGAAACCATTTTCAGCGATGAATCGACCAAACAAATCGCGATTTTCGGCAAGCTCAATGACATCATGTGGAGTGCCCAGGATTTTGAATCCTGCATCTAGAATGTCATTGGCCAATTTGAGCGGACTCTGGCCACCAAACTGAACAAAAACACCCTCGGGCTTTTCGGCACTCAGAATTTCCAAAACATCTTCTTTGTGCAGAGGCTCAATAAACAATTTGTCGCTGACCTTGTGGTCTGTGCTCACAGTTTCAGGATTGCAATTGATAAGAATCACTTCGCAACCGGCATCTTGAGCCGCGCGTACGGCGTGCACGCAAGAGTAATCGAACTCGACTCCCTGACCGATGCGGTTGGGACCACTGCCCAGTATGACAACCTTCCTGCGGGTCGATGGAATATTCTCGTCCTGATGCTCCCATGTTTTGTAGTAATATGGAGTCTTGGCTTCGAACTCACCGGCGCACGAGTCAACCATCTTGAAGGTGGGTTTGAGGCCTAAAGATTTGACCCGTTCCGACACGGCTTCGAACGATGAACCGCTGAGCCGGGCAATCGCCAGGTGAGTGAACCCGTCTTGTTTGGCCTGAATCAAAGAATCGTCTGAAAGACCCTGTGATTTGAGGGCTTCTTCCTGCTGAAAAAGGATCTCAAGCTGCGCCAGAAACCAGTGCGAAATGCCCGTCCGCTCGTTGAGCTCGTCGAGCGTCATTCCCATTTTGAGCGCAGATTTGATCGCTGGGAAAAGCAACGGTGTTGGAGACGTCAGTGCATCCATGACCAAGTCACGTGAAAGCGCAGTTTCAGGATTCATCAACGGAATCTTTCCAGCTTCATTCAGGTCGGGCCAACCATCGTAGCCCAACTCAAGCGATCGCCAGGCTTTCTGAAATGCGTCACGAAAAGTCCGACCAAAGGCCAAGACCTCTCCAACCGATTTCATCTGCACGCCCAATGCAGATGAAGCACCCTTGAATTTGGCAAAATCCCAACGCGGGATCTTGACGACGACGTAGTCGATCGATGGTTCAAAGGCAGCCGTCGAATTCATCGTGATGTCATTTTGCAACTCACTCAACGTGAGTCCTACAGCCAATTTCGCGGCGAGTCTGGCAATGGGATAACCCGTGGCTTTGGAAACGAGTGCAGAACTCCGTGAGACGCGTGGATTCATTTCCACGACGATGATTTTTCCGGTTTGAGGATGCACTGCGAACTGGATGTTCGCTCCGCCTGTTTCCATCCCCACCTTTTCAAAAACCAATCGGGCGATGTCGCGCAGATTTTGATATTCCCTGTCAGTGAGAGTCATGCATGGCGCGCATGTGATGCTGTCGCCGGTGTGAACTCCCATCGGGTTGACGTTCTCGACGCCACAGACAACAACAAATGTTCCTGCCGAATCGCGCATGACTTCAAGTTCATATTCCTTCCAGCCGACAATCGACTCCTCGATGACCACCTGTGCTGAAGGATTCTGATGAAACACGCGTTCAATGAGTGTTGCGAAAGTTTCGGGAGACTGAACGATTCCTCCACCGGCGCCACCCAAGGTGAATGAGGTCCGAACGACCAGAGGATACTCCAGCTGACTTGAGATTTTCATCGCAGCGGCTGAAGAATTCGCAACATCTCCCCGAATCACATCCAGATTCAGTTCTTCGAGCAAGCTGCGAAAAGCGCATCGGTCTTCAGTCAAAACGACGGTTCTGGAATTGACGCCCAAAGGCTTTACACCCAATCTTTCAAGGTGCCCTTGTTCCTCAAGCTGAAGGAACAAATTGAGTGCCACCTGCCCACCGACTGTGGGAAGTATGGCATCGGACTTTTCCTTTTCAAGAATTTCAACAATGTGTTCAGCAGTCAAAGGCTCAATATAAACCCGATCAGCCGTGGTGGAGTCGGTCATGATTGTCGCCGGATTGGAATTCACCAAAGCGACCTCGAAGCCGAGGTCCTTAAGCGCAAGGCAAGCCTGCGTTCCGGAGTAGTCGAATTCGCAACCCTGACCAATTTGGATTGGTCCTGAGCCAATCACAAGAATTTTGCGGACATCAGTTCTGACGGGCATGCGCATTGTCCTCCAGCATTTTCAGGAACACAGAAAAAAGATTTTTGGCATCCCTGGGGCCAGGATTGCACTCAGGATGAAACTGAACCGAGAACACCGGATGACTTTTGTGCATCATTCCAGCCACCGTCCCATCATTCATGTGACGGTGGGTCACAACAAAATCGTTTTCGATACTCTTCTCGACCACATGATAATTGTGATTCTGCGAGGTCATCATCACCAAACCTCGGGGCAATCCGGCAAGCTCCACCTCGGAAACAATTGGATGGTTCACTGCATGATGTCCGAACGACAACTTGCGCGTTTCTCCTCCATACGCCAGGGCGATGAGCTGGTGTCCAAGACAAATCCCAAACGTGGGAAGTCGAGCGGAAAGCTCACGGATCAAATGAAGCACCCTGCTCGAGCCAGCCAACTGTTTGGGACACCCAGGACCGTTGCCAACAAAAAGGCCATCCGGGTGGATGGCCTCAATTTCAAGGAAAGTGGCATTGGGGCCAACGACGTGAACGTCGATGCCGCAGCCCTCGAGATCGTCGAGGATGCCTCTCTTCATGCCACAGTCGACAGCAACAATTTTGAATCGCGATTTTCCAGAAGCAACAGCCGTGCGTGGCGACGTGAACGAGGTCTGCCGAGCTGCAGTGACCACGTCGCGTGCAGAAATATCAATTGCCGACAGCAACTTTGTCTTCAAAGACTCGGGATTGTGATCTTCCGTCGAAAGGATTGCCTTCATGCAGCCTTTATTGCGGACCTGCTTGGCAAGAAAGCGAGTGTCCACTCCCGACAATACACAGCGTCCCTGCTGTTCGAGGAAGGCTTCCAGACTCAGCCTTGAGCGATGGTTGTCTGCCAGCTGGGAAAAATCCTTGCAAATGAATCCCTCCGCAGCCATCACGCGCGACTCCATGTCGTCGCTGGTCATGCCGGTGTTGCCGATGTGACTTGCGGTGAACAACACAAATTGACCTGTGTAGGAAGGGTCGCTGAGCACTTCTTCGTAACCGGTCATCGCGGTATTAAAGACCACTTCACCCATGCGCTCGCACCGCTTTCCATACGCACGACCTGTGACAAAAGTTCCATCTTCAAGAAGAAGACTCGCACGCATGGGATCCTCCCGAATCAATTGAGGCCGACTGGCAAATTGACGGAGACTAGTGACGGCCAAAATTTAATGTCAAGCGTGCAGGAAAATAAAATTGAAAAACGCAGAAAATAAACTCTTTCTGCGTTTTAAAGTTGGTCGCGGTAATGTTGCGCAAACATATTTATCAAAGCGGTTGCGACTGACGAGCCAGCAATTGCTCTGCCTGCTTGGCGATTTGAGGGTTGGCATCCTTGGCGGCCTCTTGCAAAAGCTTCTGCACTTCTTCCGGCGCCACTGGCGACAGATAAGAAATCGTATACAGCGCCTCGCTTCGCAGCGTGGCTCTGGTCGTTTTGGAGAGAAAGAGGCCCGTTGCAGTTTGCAGATGCATCTTGAGTGGTGGTCGCATTCTCATGACCCTGACTCCTTGCACCACAAGCTCCGGATCGCCAGCAGCATCCAGCACCACTTGTTGAAGAAAGGTGTCGACCTGAGGGTCATTTACAAAGCGCAAATCGTAGATTGCAGAACGCTTCAAGGACGAATCCTGACTCGCGGCAAAAAGAGTTTTGACACTCTCCAAAGCCTCATTGGCACCAACGTTCCCCAACGCCCCCGAAAGTGTGACCTTCTTGTTGATGGCAGGTGAACTGTCGAAGTCTTGTTTCAATCGTTCCACGGTTTCACGGGTTAAATCCGGCCTGTTGTTGCGCGCACGCGAGGCAAAAGTCCCCAGGGCCAATGTCGCTGTCGATTTGACTCCTTCGTCCACTGCCTGAGTGTAGCTCTGCATCAGCGCATCACGGGTCCGTTCCGATGGATTGCGATGCGCTGCCATTGCCGGAATCACCTGCATCAGCGCAGCCGAGTCTTCTTTCATTTTCTCTGCCAAAGCCACCATCGCCGCTTCTGCTTCGGGAGTCTCTTGACTCGAGAAAACCCCTGCCAACAGAGACAACTTGCTTTTGTAGTCGGGATCTTGTTTGTCGAGCTTGGCAATCTCTTCAGCCACTGTGGTGCAGAGCTCGGGCTGAAGAAGCAACAGCGCCGAGAGCTGCTCAAAAAATCTCGCGCGGGCCTCACCATCTTTATGAAATTCAGGCGACATCAAAAGACTTCTCAGACTCGCCCAGTTTTCGCCGGCAAGCTTTTGAGCAGCGACTTTTCGTTTGAGTGAGGTTGAATGCGCAGCCTGAAGCTCAAACTCACTCACAAAGCCTTCATTGTTGGACGTTGCTTCACCTGCGGCTGTGACAATTTTTTTATCATCGTCGGTCGCAGCGCGTTTTCCTTGGAAATCGATTTGAGTGCGGACATTGGTTGTTGCCAACAAACCCGCAGCCTGTGCCCGCAAGCTCCAACGCTGCTCAGACTTGAGCAGATGGCCAGCCTTCGCGTCGAATTCAATTTTTGTGGTGGACGATGGAAGCACAACAACCGATTGCTGCGCCGATGGATTTGCAGATGTGAAATCGTCGGGAACCCTGACCATGCGGGGTTCCTTTTCGATGAGAGCTTTGCCGTCAACCAACGAAAGCAATTTGTGGTTGAGGGTGAAGATTCCGGTCGAATCTTCTTCGGTGCCAGTCCATTCTTTCAACTCTTTGGCGGCTGGCAAAAACACAGATCCGGAAAGCAGAATGCTGCGCAACAGGTTGAGTGTTTCCAGACTCGTCTG
>JBDLRR010000107.1:0-2552 GCA_039799985.1 Pseudomonadota bacterium
ACTCCTTTGCTGCGGGCCAATTCGACAATCTCTTGCACGGGAAAAACCAAAGCTGTGGATGACGTGACGTGGTCGCACACAACGAGTTTTGTCTTTTTTCCAATGATCTTTTCAAAAGCAGAGACAATCTCACTTTTCCCTTTAGGCCGCATCGGGATCAAGGCTTCACGAACAACAACTCCTCTGCTGCGCGCAAGGTTCTGCAGACCCTGCCTGACCCAACCGTAGCCGTGATTGTGGAATGCAATTTCATCTCCTTCCGTGAAGGGCAATGATGCCAAAACAGCACCAACTCCCGACGTCGCATTCGAAACAAATGCAAAGCCCTCTGGATCGGCATTCAACCGTTGAGCCAGTGTGCGGCGGATGTTCATCAGTCTTTCGGGCAAATCCCGGCTCAAAAATTTCACCGGATTCTTTTCGATTTGGCTTTGTATTGACGAGTATTCTTGACGGACCTTAAGCGGCACGCCGCCATATGACCCATGATTGAGAAAGATTGTATTGGAGTCCAGACTCCACAAATTCCGAATTGCTTCATCGCCACATGACCACATGCAGGCCCCCACTCCGTTTGGAACCGTTTCAGTTTTTCACAGAGTTTAGAATTTCAAAAGAATCCACTTGAAAAATTGATGATGCAATCCTTTCAAGAATACCTCTCGCCGTGTCCCAAAAGGGGCATCAAAAAACTCATCACAGGAGAATACTTTTATGAAAAATTATCTTGCCACTTTGGCTCTGACTTCTTTGGTTTCACCTGTATTTGCCGACGGACTGAATCCACGCACCGTGCCGTCCTTTGACCTTGAACGATACATGGGCCGCTGGTACGAGGTCGAATCAACTCAACATATGCGTCAATCGGACTGCGCTTGTACAACAACTACATATTCGCTCAATTCAGACGAATCGGTTCGCCTCATCAACACATGTCGCCGCGGTTCTCCTGATGGAGTTCTCGCCAGGGCTGAGGGCAACGCTGTGACCAGCCTGACAAACCCAGCGGCATTGTCGGTCAACCTCGGTGGGTTCCCCTTCTTCTTTCCCAACTATTTTGTCGCAATGATTGACGAAGACTATTCATACGCCGTTGTTTCTGCCCCGCTCAAATCGGCTCTTTGGATTCTTTCTCGCGAACGCACGTTGGATTCCGAGACCCTGACCAAGATTCGTACAGAATTGAAGAACCGAGGATATGACGTCGGCAAACTGCGACCGACGTTGCAAGTCGGTTGTCCTGAAGAGCAGGAATAAAAAATCCCGGGTTCAAAACCCGGGATTTTAGCGCTCAAAAGCGAAAAATCTTCAGATCACCTCAGTTTGCGAATGGCCGCTGCCGAGTTCACCAAAACAGAAGCTGTCTTGCTCGTGAAATCACCCTTGATGCAGACTTCACTCATGCTGGCAGCGTAATCTTTCAAAATATTCGACGAAGCACCATCTTGAGGTTCAATCACACGGTTGCTGTTTTGTTCTGAGTTTTGACCAACAACCTGAAGAAGAATTTCACCTGATGCGCCCGTCATCAGAACACCACATTCCTCGGTGATAAGCGTCTTTTTCACCGGCGTTCGAATGGAAGCCGACGACACAATCATCACAATTCCAGTTCCACTCCAATCGGCGCGAACACAAACTTTTTCCTTCCGCGATGAAACATCCGAAAGAACGTTCAAGGTCGAGCCATCTTGAGGCTCAACTGCTCGCGACACTCCCTGATCAGAAACCAGAAAAAAGCCCTCACCCACTTTTTGCACCAGTCCACACTGCTCCGAAGTACCATTGGCATCGGCAACACTGGCCGATTGCGACGTACCATCGGTCTGTTTACAGGCGATCGGAAAGAGCAAAAGAGCAGTCAAACAAAGGTTTTTCAATATCATTGAAACACTCCCCTCAAAACTCTTGTCGGCATATCGGAAAAAATCAAAAGTTCTTCACTGGTTTTATTTGGTCGTCGATTCTTTCGACACATCCTTGTGCTTTTTATACAATCCTTAAACAGCTGGTTAATTGGGGGCTCCTGTTAAGATCCAATAAACACATGGAAAAATAGCTTCAGCTTCTGGCATGAACCATGCTGCTGGCCATTTGGCTGCACTTTCATGTTTAAGCTTCAAGATTGGGGGGAAACCAAATATGCTTAAATTTTCTTGCCTTTCTCTTGCGTCAATTTTCATTGTCTCTTGCGCAAAACCAAAAGGCCAAACGGTTTCCGCGATCGATTCCATTTCACCTGAAAAAATCACAGCGCCACGCATAGCCCGTTGCTCGGCTGTCAGCGACGTTGAAAAAATACAGATTCGCGAAACTCTATTGCTCGAAGTGGCAGGAGATGTTGTCTCGGGAACCTATCACTTTGCGACCGGTGACAGAAACACTTTGACAGACACCGGATTTCAACATCTGTTGGCCAGAGTCTCCAACAACGACACGAGCGCCACAGACAAAGTCGTCTTGGTCCTCAAGAATGGAACCGTGACCACCTATTTCGACGAAGACTTTGCGCCACAAAAAGAACTGAATTCTATTTCCTACAACCTCAAGGA
>JBDLRR010000108.1:0-31103 GCA_039799985.1 Pseudomonadota bacterium
GTGATGGAACCCGTCAACCGGGAGAGCCTGCCAAAGACGGAAAACCACCCCAGTCTGGTGGCAATGAGGATTCAAAGAAGAAATCCAACGAAGGTGATGGCGCCAAGAAGACTGCCGATAGAGAGAAGAAATCCAACGACAGCGATTCCGGTAAGAAGACAGCCGACAACGAGAAGAAATCCAACGACAGCGATGGTGGTAAAAGGACGGCCGACGCTGAAGATAAACAAAAGTCGAAGGGCGGCAAACCGGCCAAGAGTGAAGACAGTCCCTTGGATATCGATCAGGGCAAGGGCAACGACAAGTTCATTGGCAGTGATTCACCAGCTGCCAAGGGAGCCGAAAAGCGCATCGCACTGAATGATGAAAAGCAACACGATGGTGATGGAACCCGTCAACCGGGAGAGCCTGCAAAGGATGGCAAACCACCCCAGTCAGGCAGCAGTGGTGATGGTTCCAAGGATAGCAAAGTTAAGCAAAAGACAGAGGGTGTTCTTGAGTTTGGAGCCATGGAAGACGTTAAGGCTCCCGAGCTTCCCGATATGAAAAACATGTCTGAACAGCAAAAGAAGGACGTATACAAGAGCATGGCCGAGAAGACCGAAAGTGCGCCTGCTCCGAAATCTCTCGTCTCAAATTTGCTGGGCCAGACTTCTTCAGATCCAAAGTTGGTTGCTTCGAGCGACGGTCTATCTGGTCAGAGTCTGAAAGGAAATTCGGATGTAGACGGTGGAAAAGAGACCACCAACAAAAAGGACAGTGATGGATCTACGAATGGCAGCAACGCGGCTGAAGGTCAGGACAAGAAAGAGAAAAATGGATCTGACTCGGAAAAATCGAAGGACCCCAATTCGGAAGATTCATCCAAGTCGTCCGATTCTGGCAAGAAAAAGAGTGCTCCTCTGATTTCTCCACCGAAAATGTCACCTCCACCGCCCCCCAAGATCGATGCAACACAAATGCCACTGAGTTCAGATGTGCTGATCAAGCTGCGCAAAAAGGTGAAGTGATGAGAAAAATAAGAAAATATTCACGCCTGTATATTCCATCATTATTGGCAGTGACCGTTGGATTGGTATTCGCCTGTTCTGATTCAAAGACTCTGGGCGAAGTGAGCGTCTTCATCTCTCCAGACATGCTTGGACTTCGGGAGAGCACAGAGACGAGCGAATCTGTTCTTCAATTTGTTGGTCTTGAAAAATATATCACCCGCTCGGCACCATTGAACGCGAAGCCATCGGACGATGTAAACAAAGTCTCATGCGTTGGTCTCAACGTCATGGGGCCAAATATTTCTTCAGCAAGCCCGGGCGAAGGTTCATCTGCTTGGTCAAACATGGGCACTGGACTGACTTCGGGTGGAAAATGCGGATATGCGGGAGTCGTTTCTCAGATTCTGCCTGTCTCAACCAGCGCGATGATCAAGGTGCCTGTTCCTTATGGAAACAGCAGGGTTGTTCAGTTGGTTGGATACACGGGAATCGACTGTTCGAAAAAGTTGACAAGTTCAGATCTAACTTCAGCCACAAGTGTGCCAGGTGTGTATGAAATCGGCCGGGCAGTTGCAGATATCTTTACACGAAAACCAGAAATTGAGATCGAAGTCGATACAACTGTCATTGACCGGATTGAAAATCCCAGTCTGACAGACAAGTCACTCTTCGTGCCTGATCTACGATGTGGTTTGCTAGGTAATGAAGAAAAACAATTCCAAACCATGGTCGCAGGGGGATCGGGTCCGGTGACGACCACTCCTTCGCCAACAGCAACAGCAACAGCAACCGCGACACCAACTGCGACTGCGACTGCGACTGCGACTCCCGGAGGCGGCGGAGGCGGTGGCGTTGGAGATTCCAACTGCACGGGAACCAACGAATACTTCGATGGAACATCATGCACCCCAATCAATTCAACAAGTCAGATTCTTCATGTTTGCGGCACTGGTAAACTCTTGGTTGGTATTTCGACGGCAGTTCAACCTAGTTTTGGAGGCGGGTCGGGTAATTTGACAAACGTTAAGCTTCGCTGTGCTGCATTTACTGCCACAACTCGAGGGACTATCGACGAAGTGTCTCCAGGAATCGGAACAGGAACAGCCTCACCGCAAACATTCACTTGCGGTGACGTCGAGGATCATGCAAGCGAAAGCCCACTCAGGGCGGTCGGAATGATTCAGCCCTATGGGACGGGAGCCAACAACACCGAAGGCATCAAACTCCGGTGCCGTGACCTAAGCAACTCAACTCCTGGGACTGAGGTGTCCCGGGGTGTTACAGCCGCGGCTGGTGCCAAAACGATGTTCACTTGCCCAACATCCACAACTTCAGGAGCAGTATATTCCGTTGCAGGTATCGTTCTAAAGGATAATACGACTGGAGATGTGGGAGTTATCCAAGGCGTCATCTGTCGTGCCAATCCCACACCTGCCCCTTAGGTTTGGATCGGCGGAATTGTCTTAGTGTTTAAAGTCTACAATTGCCTGTGATTTGTCCTACGTTGCCTAGGAATTCACCTGAGGGAAGTTTGTGGGCGATTTTCGCCGGCACGAGCGCCTCGCTTTGGCTTCTGTCGACCCAGATCGCAATCGAGCCGAGTTCCGAATCTCCTGCATATTTGGTGCCAGCTCCTGCGTCGGATTGCATTTGTTCCGAAATCACAGTCTCGCCAATCAAATGCATTGAGCCGTTTTTCTGAATGACAAAAACAGCAACGTTCAGTGCCAACTTTTCTCCAGCAACGCGGCGTGGCGTGACACTGTAGGTCAGCTTCTCTCCCTTGATTCTGGCGCTGAAACTGCAACCTTCGGATTCAAGTGTCCGCTTGGTCACATTAAACTCCATTCGAGCAAAGTCCTCGAGCGTGGATTGGCCCATGCGCTGATCCACTTGCGCGAGGAATGGAATCACTTCTTCAGCCGACATGTTTTTGGGGCACGCAACGTTTGATGCTGCTGGAAGGCTTTTCGCAACGTCTGAAAATGCCAATGTGACGTTCAAATTGGTTGAGCTCAAGCCACCAGCTGCCTGGGTTGATCTCACATCGTAATTTTTGGGTGAGAAATCGCGAGATGCTTGTGAAAGCAGACCGACTCCACCTGCAGCTCCGGTGAGAAAGGAATAAGTAAATGCACCGAATACGTTGAAGCCAAACATCGTTCCGATGGCCTGCAGTGCCGTCATCCCACCATAAAATGCGCCAGGAGCCATTGGACCTGTCAAAGCAGCAAACATCAACACAATGCTGCCAAGACCAAAAAAGGTGGTCAATGCACCAATGGCGTTGTTGATACCTCCACGGATGCGGCGCTGGTCTTCCTTCTTCGCCAATCCTGCGTCCAGAGCCGCAGCAGACACCGGGTACTGGGTCAATGCAACCGCTTCACGCTGTGCGCGATCGAGAAAGTCGATTTGCTCTTTGTTGAGTGGCTGATTGTTCTCGTACGCAGGTGCCGTCTTCCGATTATATTCAGAAAGATAGAGACACATTGTATCATCTTTTGGGTTCGGAATTGCATTTATGAACTGAACCCGATTGTCCCAAAAGGCTCCGCCTCGTCCCACCACGGTCGAAAGCTCTGAATTGTTCAAATTCGCATGATTTGTGCCGCATGCAACCAAAAATCCACCAATCAAAATCGAGCCGAAGGAAACTGAAAAAATCGATTTTCTCTTGAGCATGATGAAAACCCCGGACGGTGACAAAAAGGGCACATAAGTCAGTAAAAGAGCGCTCTATGCGGAGTTTTAGGGCAAGGCAAGCCTCAGTATCCAACTATCCGAAAATACTTTTATTTTAACTGCTCAATCTTTTGGCGATTGTGTTGAGTAATCACAGCAGATCGGTTTCCATAGACCAATATCGATGAGCAATTGCCACCGGACTCGCGTCCAATTTTGAGGAGATCTCAATGTCACCGATGCAACGGAAAGGCTTTGGCCTTTGTCTGATGGCTCTCGGCCTTTCAGCTTGTGTGCCAAAAAACGTCAGCAAGGTCGAGAGTGCTGCATCCTCAAACTCATCGGCGACCGCCTGCGTTGGCTTGCAGGGAAACGGTTTACGATTTCCGAGTCACGTGGGCGTCTACACGGCTTTGTTGGAAAACAATATTGAACCTGTCGTCTCGTTGGGTGGCTCTTCCGGTTCGATTGTTGGATCTGTAGTGATGTCGATGCTGGAGAACAGTTCGATTGAGTCCGCGCAAGTCCAGTTTCAGGGAAGGAATCTGAGCCGCGCTCAAAAGACGTCAGTCATTTTGGGTGCAATTCCCGATGTCATCAACACGTTCATCTTTTTGCCGGCATTCAATGGACTCAGGTTTGATGAATGGCAGGTCTCACCCGCAATTTTAAGGTTTGTCATCCAATCGCAATACGGCGAAGTGCTCGCAGGCGATGACAATGCACGAATCATCAGTATTGAGGCAACAGTGGGTCAGGCCGTTCTGTTGGCCGATTTTGCTCGCAATGCAAATTTCAGTTCTGTTTTTCAGAAAGAAACTTACCCAGAGCGCAGAGAGGAAATGTTGCGTCTTTGGATGGAATGGTCAAATGGAATTTCCATCGATGGAAAAACTTTGTTTGATGCCGCTGCGCTTCCAGAGACGAAATGGGCCGAAAACCCACAACTGGCAAAAATTGGCGACAGATTTTACCGCTTGTTCCAGCAGGATCTCGTCCAGGAAAGATCTCGTCAAAATGTTGAGACGTGGCGCCTGATGTTGAGAGGTGCAAAGAATCTTCTGAATGACGGAACTCTCACCAGGTTGCTTGCCGGAAAGAAAATTGATTCGCTTCTGAAGACCAAGATCTTTCTGCCTGATCCAAATATCCTCTGGAGAGCCTATCTTGGCTTCGGCCGCAATCAGAATTTCTTCGAACTTCCCAAGGGAATGATTGTCCATTCCACGTTCCGACGCGGCTTTTTTACCCGCGATGCAGATGGCTCCATAAATTCAAGTGAGGGTGTTGGAATTTCGGATCTATTTCAAGGTTATGTGGCACATGATTCAGCGGGGCGTCCCCTCTTGTCAGAACTCGTGAAAGTCAGAGAGTCGGCCGCGAGCAGAGGCGAGGGCTTTGAGCCCTATTATCAGAATGGAACCCAGGATCCGAAGAAGCTGTCATTTGCATATCCTGCTCAACAGGTTCTCGTTCTCAGAAATGTGGCAAGTAATCGCGGAGACAAGGCTCCTGGCTTCAAAGATGATGGGCAAGCAGATGTGCTCTTCCGCGAAGGACGGCGTGGGCTTGCGCATGCCGTTGCATACAGTGCCGGCGAGCCAGGTCCTTTCCGTAGATTACCCGTATTTATTGGTTCAGAAGACCTTCAGGACAATCGACTTAAGGTTGCTGGAAACTCCAGCGTGGATCTTCTTCCTGGTGCCACAGATTTGGCCGAGAAGGGAAAAACGAAGGGTTTGATTTCGTTCGGTGGGTGGAGTGAAAACGTTCCAATGTCGACACTGGCCATGCTGCCGAGCTGCAGTCAGGCAACGTTCTTTGTGAGCAGTGGAAAGCCGGGGCTTGGGAACAGTTTTCAGGAAGACGCGATTCGCGCAGCTTTGCGAGGCTGGAACTTTTTTGTCAAAGTGTGGGACAAGATTTCTGGTGCTCTGGGCAGGCCTGCACCTGAGTCGGAATCCCTTGTTCAGAAACACTTTGCTGCTCTCAACGGGAATGTGACGTTTTCCAGGTCACTCGTGAGTCAAAAGGTTTACTTTGATGCGCGTCTGGGAAGTGATGGCGGATGGCGACAGGGAGCTTCCCAGGAACGCCACTTTCTTGTTGGCGATATTGAGTTCGATACACCTTCTCTCGCAAAGGGTCTGAGTGAAGATACGTTGAAAGCTGTGAACGGCCGAATTGTGAATGACCGTTTTGCATTGATGGTTGCATCTTATCAAAAAACAATTGCAAACATGGCCTCGGGAAGTATGGCAAACCATGCAGTCAGAGCATCTCGAATCAATCCGTTTGGGCCCAAAAGCGCATCTGCATCAGGAAGCGATTTGAGCGCAGGGGAACATATTTATCGCTTGGGTTCTGTAGAGGCGATCAATCAAACTTTGGAAAAATATGCGAAAGGCGCGCCTTGACATGAAATTTAACAATGCAAAGTTGATTGAATTTGTGGCCCGAGTCGGACTTGTCATGTCTTCTGTGCTGTTTTGGAGTGTAGCAATGGCAACCGAAGAACCAAAAATTCAGGATGAACTTGTTTTTAAGGACTTCGTCATTCGCAGCTATGGTCCGTTGCTTGTGGCGCAAACCGAGGTTGATGAGTCTTTTGACGAGGCTGGAAGCAAAGCATTCAGAATTTTGGCTGACTACATTTTTGGCAACAACAACTCGCGAACCAAGATCGATATGACCGCGCCGGTTGTTCAACAGCAAAACAATTCCGAAAAGATTTCCATGACCGCGCCGGTGATTCAAGAGAAGAGCCGAAAGGGTTATTTCGTTCAATTCACGATGCCGTCTAAATACACACGACAAACCGTTCCAGAACCAAGAGATGAAAGGGTGAATCTGATTGAGGTTCCCGCGCGCAAAGTCGCGGTCTATAGTTACACAGGGTCTTGGTCACAGAACAGATTTGACCAGAAGGTTGCGGAGTTTAAGCAGGCGTTGGAGCGCGAACGAGTCCAGCCGAGAGGGGAGCCTCTCTTCGCTCGGTTCAATTCGCCATGGCAGCTGTGGTTTCTTCGTCGCAATGAAATCTGGCTTGAGGTTTCATTGGATGGCGGAAAGGTCAAACAATGATTCAAGGCTCTCTAATCGCATAAATAATATTCGTCGTACCAAATGAATTGACTTGAAGGCTCGAAGCTTACTCAGCTACAGCGCTCCCTTCCCCGCGCGGATCGGGGACGCCCACAATGCGTCCCGAAGCAAATCGTTCGAGTGAATGAACGACTCCCAATCCACCGTCCGATTCAATTGCGTAGCCCATCGTTGTTAGTTTTTCCCTGGTTTCAATCGAGAGTCCATTGTTTTCGACTCGAACGATAAGCGGTTTCCACTGATGGTGAATTCGTGGCGCGGCTACCGCATCGGCCAATGGCATGTCGAATTGCAGGCGATTGACGAGAGTCTGAAACACGGAAGTAATTATTTTTGGTCCCCCAGCGGCTCCCAAGACAATCCGGTTGTTTCCGTCCATGTCTCGAACGATCGTCGGGCTCATGGAGCTGAGCGGGCGCTTGCCGGGAGTGATGGCGTTTGCCTCTGCACCCACAAGGCCAAACAGATTCGGGACTCCGGGCTGAGCGCTGAAGTCATCCATCTGATTGTTCATCACCACACCCGTGCCAGAAGGTACGAATCCCGAACCAAAATAGTCATTGACAGTCAGCGTGACTGCGACTGCGTTGCCGCTCGCATCCATTGCCGAAAAGTGAGTTGTATGTGTGGGCTCTGGTGCAGGCGAGCCTGATGAGACATTCAAATTCGCTTTGGTTGAATCGAAGCTTTTCCAGCGATCATTCAGATAGTTCGTTGCCAACAATTGATTCACCGGAACAGGATGGAAGTCCGGATCTCCCATGTGCTGTGCGCGGTCAGCGAATGCGAGTGTCATGGCATGAAGTTGGGCATGAATGGATGCCACGGAGCCGAATCCGGCTTTCATCTGCCCAGAGCTATCGGCGCGTTCCATAAAGGCCAGCATCTGCAAAAGTACAGTGCCTCCCGACGATGGCGGTGGCATGGTCACCACTTCATATCCTTTGTAGAACCCACGAACGGGACTACGCTCTTTGGGTGTGTACGTTTCGAAGTCTTGTTGTGTCAGAATGCCTTTTTCTTTGCGTATTTCTGAAACCATTTTTTGGGCCCATGAGCCTTTGTAGAAACCTGAAGCACCATGGTCCGAGATCGCCTGCATCACTCTTGCAAGATCGGCTTGCTTCAACAATTCTCCGCTGCGGCAAGGGCCTTCGACCGCATGTCCGCAACCGAAAATCTTTTTTGCAGCTTCATTCATATTGCTCCAGCGGCGATTTGCGGCCGTTTCAGTATGCGTGCTGACTGTGATTCCATTTTTGGCCCAGCGGATTGGGTTCGCCAACAATTCTTTGCGATTTTTGGTTCCGAATTTTTCAAGCGCGTAAAGCAAACCGGCCGTGACACCTGGTACGCCCGAGGCCAATGCACCGTTTCGTGAAAGGTTGGCGATTGCTTTGCCCTCTTTGAGATACATATCTCTTGTCGCGGCAGATGGTGCCATTTCACGAAAATCCACAACGCTGCACGAACCATTGCGATTTGACTTGGGCGAGGGGCAAAAGACGAGAAAGCCACCACCCCCCAAAGATGCAAAGTGTGGCCTTGTCACTGCCATTCCAAACGCAGTGGCAACGGCGGCGTCGATTGCGTTTCCGCCTTTTCTCAAGACCTGTGCTCCCAATTCAGCCGACTGCTCATCGTCGGCGACGATCATCCCCTTTCGACCCGTGCGTGAAAATCTGATGCTTTCAGATTCATCCAGTGGCTTGGGATTTGGCGCAGGCGAAAATGCTGATCCGAAAGAGGACAAGAAAGCAAGAACTGTGAGTTTCAGTGCGTTCATGAAATTTTCCCAGACTGTATAATTAGAAGACCACGATCAAAAACTATGGTGGGTCGTTCGAACCGTCTGACCAACTTGATCTGAACGCATGATGTATGAGGTTGTGACCATCCCCGTTCCGTTCGAAACATCTACCCCCGCGATGTACGGACCACCTGTAATGCCGCACAACGCAACAAAGACATTTTTCGCCGAAACAAGCTCGTCACGATCAAAAATAGCATCCGGATTCAAAATTCCAGCTGCCATCAGGCGCTCACGATTGCTTTGAGCACATGAACCAATGAGACCCGATTGAACTTCAGCAGGTTCATAAACAAACCTTCCCTGAAAATGTCCACCGAGGCAGCGGATTGCAGCCGCCGTAATCACTCCTTCGGGAGCTGCGCCAATTCCCATCAACGCGTCGTACGCACCGCCCCCATGAGCAGCCTCAAGGCCTATGGTCACATCCCCCTCGCCAAACAAATGAACATTAGCCCCTGCGTCTCGCAGCTCCGAAACCAAGCCTTGATGGCGAGGACGATCCTGGACGGCGATGCGCAATTGTCCCACTGGTTTGTCCAATGCACGCGACAGCGCAAGGACCCTCGCCCGCGGAGTCTGAGACAAAGAAACAGCACCGCGCGCAGCCGCAGGACAGGACAACTTTTCCATGTAAAAGTCGGGCGCACCAACAATTCCACCGGCATCGGCAAGCACCGCAACTGTGATGGCTCCCGGCAGGCCATTTTTGAGCAATGAAGTTCCATCAAGAGGATCAACGGCACAATCAAGAATTAGATCGGCCCCGTGTTCTTCACCAATGCCTGTGAAAGAGCCGGAAGCTCCAAGGCGCTCTCCCCGAGCCAGCATGGGCGCAGAATCACGCTCGCCTTCTCCAATGACGACGTGCACGCCAAACGGAGCTCTCGAAAACACGCTGCGCATCGCGGCAGTCGCAGCTTCGTCTGCTGCATGACTGTCACCCTTTCCAGCCCAAGCGTAGGCTGCGATGGCAGCCTGCTCTACGGCAGCGGAAAGGACTTCAAGAATGCCCGCTGCCCGTTCGCCGTTTTGTGGTTGAGAAAAGTTCGTCATGTTTACTCCGTTGGTCTTTTGCCAATTCATCGCCGACCCAGGGAAATCTCGTCAACTCAGATACTCGTTTCTAAGCATGCCAACAAACAAAAAGGCAACCTGCAATGACTTTGCTCTGCCTTGGATTACAAAATAAACAATAATGTCCTCCCCTTGCTCGGTGATTTCGGATGTCTGCAAACAAGTGTGCAGTTTTTTTAAACAATAATATATATTAATAGTTAATAAACCATATAATTACAGTGATTTAGATATTTATCTCAATATGCAAAAAAAAAACGCCGATAAAGAACAAAGTCAGGGTGGGAGGTCTTTCATGAAAAAAACTCTGCAGACATTTGGTTTGATAGTCCTTTTTACGTCCAACGTACACTGCAGCACGCTCAAAGGAAATGCATCACGAGAGAACCCTTCAGGTGTGGGGCAGGGGAATGCCAGGGTGGCACGGCTTGCTGAAATTCTATCGAAGGTCAGAAATGTTGCTCCAAATCTGGTGGATGCAACAGGAAGCTCGCAAGATCGCACTCCCGGTTTGATTGTTGGAATTGTGACTGATGAGGGAAAAGAGGTTGTTGGTTTTGGCAGCACAAATATCACGAACGTTAATCTTCCCAATGGCGACACTCACTTTGGAATAGGCTCTGTCACCAAAGTTTTCACAGGCGTGATTCTTGCCGATGCTGTGCAGCGAGGTTCAATTGGGCTGGATGACAGTGCAAACAAATACCTCCCCGCTGATCTCAAACTGGCGAGCGAAGCAATCACAATGCGCCACCTTGTGACCCACAATTCGGGACTTCCAGACTTCCCGGAAAATCTTCGCGACTATCGGGATCTGGATCATGATGGGCTGAATGATTCAAACCAATACAGTCCAGGAAGAAACTATTCGAGACAAAATCTTGCCGACTGGTTGGCAACCAAACCAGGTCTGAAATTTGATCCTGGGAACGGGAACCTCTACTCGAATCTTGGATTTGGTTTGCTTGGCTGGGCTTTACAAGCGAAAATGAATCAACCAGATTTTGAAGCATTAAATCGCGAACGAATTGCGAAAATAATGCAAATGAATTCGACACGAACGAATACAACCGAAATGCGGAACGCTGCGCAAAAAAATTATGCGCAGGGGTATTTTCCTGAAAATGGGTCTTTTGTTCCTGTGCCCTTTTCGGACATGGGTGTTCTGGAAAGTTCAGGCGAATTGGTCAGCACAACCAATGATATGCTTGTCTTTCTTGAAGGTCTGACCGGCATTTCCAACAGTCCCTTGAAGTCTGCTTTTGTTGAGGCGAATCGCTCTCTGGCAAGTTTGGGAAAGGACGAAATGGCCTACGGCAGCAAAATCACAAAGTCATCCAAGGGCGGCGTTTATTACTCAAAGACAGGAGCAACTGCTGGCAACTCGGCAATCATTGTCTGGCGAACTGATCCCAGGATTGGTATCGTACTGATCTGCAATCGGGGTAAATTCAATCAGGTCAATGAGCTTGCTATGCGAATTATTGAAGCTGCAGTGCGTTGAGGATTACAAATGAATGGGAATCGTTCTCAGAACAATGAACCGAACTTGACAATTGCTTTTCGCGCTTCTTTGCTGGCAGTTTTTTTATTGGCCTGTCAAAGCAAAGATCAAAAGCGGGAAAAAACCCGCGATGGTGGAGCCTCCGAGGCTCCAAGTCCCGGTGCGCTCGACAAATCAGGCAGCAGCAATCCGGTCGACAATTCAAAGGAGCAGGCAGGTTCCTTGAACTCGCTTCCGCAATGCAATGATTGCTTGAATTCGAAGATATCCTACAGTTATACGAATACAGTCCGAGCTTTTAACCTTTATATTCCGAAGTCAGCGCCTTCAAAACTCGTGATGGTCCTTCACGGCAATGGTGGTAGCGCAGACCAGATCACTGGAGGAGGACTGATTCCAGCGCCATTGAGGGTTTGGCTTGAACTCGCCAAGCGCGACAATTTTCTTCTCGTGGTTCCAGAAGGGTTGTCTGGAACCAATGGAAAGCTCGGTTGGAACGATTGCCGGTCGGATGCTGTTGAAAATCCCGTTGCCGATGACGTTGGATTTTTGTCTACTTTGGCTAATGATCTGACAAAAAAATTCGGAATCACGAAGCGCTTTGTGACCGGGATGTCGAATGGCGGTCACATGTCTATTCGACTGGCTCTTGAGGCTCCTGAAGTTTTTGCTGGTGCGGGCGTTGTATCAGCAGCAGTTGCGAAGAACAGTCAGTGTGTCGCAAAGAACAAGCCCGTGTCGATTTTGCTGATGAGAGGAACAGCCGATCCGATCTCGCCATTTTTGGGTGGTGCCATGGCCGGAAACAGAGGCGTGGTTCTTTCCATGGACGATACCCTGAAAGTCTTTCTGGATTTGAATAAGATTGTTGGCGATAAATCGACAATCGCAATTCAAGACATCGATTCGAATGACAAGTCGACCGTGGCCGCTTATCAGTTTCCTGACGGAATTTCGGGAACCAAGGTTGAGGGTTGGGTTGTGAACGGCGGTGGGCACGTGGAACCCAGCAAGTCACAGGTTTATGGAGCGCTGTACAAGTCGATCGTCGGCGAGCAGAATCGAGATATCGAATGCGCAGAAGTTGTCTGGAAATTTTTCAGCAAGCTTTGAAATCAAAAAATCCCGTTCTCATTCCAATTATCAATTCTCCGTCCGCGCAACAAGAGACTCTATTCCATGCAATGTAGGTGAGCCGTACGTCCGGACCCTCTTTCCATGCACGACAACAATGTCACCATCGTTCATTGCGTAAATTTGTATGCTTTTGTCTTTCGCGAATTTCCCGATCAAATCCTGTCGAGGAAAATGCTCGTTGGCGTGTGGAACGATCTCGAAATCGATAATTCCAAGTCCAAAAAATTCGCCGCGCTCTCGGTACAACGATGCTGTCTTGAAAGTTTTACTCATAATCATCGCGCCGGCACTCACGCCAAGAACGACGCCTCCGCGATTCAAAAATGACTTCAGAAGTTCATCGCAACCCGTCATGCGAAGACGATTCGCGAAAGGAATAACCTCGCCGCCGGAAAGATGAATGACGTCCGAATCATCAAAAGCAAAAGCGCTTTCATTTAATGAGTGTTCTTCGGGTTCAAAGAGAATCACATTTGAGAGACCCAATTTTGAATAATATGCTTTCTTTTCTTCGAAAACCTTGACTCGCGAATTGAGGGTAGAGGGCAAATACAAAATTTTTGGATTCTTTTTTCCAGAGAGTGAACGCAGGAGTTCTGAGTCTCGATTTCCTGTCTGAGACACAGATTGTTCGCTGTGAAGGATAAGTTTTGGAACAGCAATTGACACAGAGTCTCCTCGGAGCAGAATGGGCGATGCTTGGTGAGTCATGTGATGGTAAATCAAGCAGCAGGCTTTATTCAACAGAGTTAAGCCTTACACTGATGCTGATTCTCAACGGGTAATCTCTTTAGCGTCCCTGTCTTGGCTCGAGCCGATCACCAACGTGACAAGGACCTCAAGTTTGCCTTGAGGTCCCGAGTGTCTGGCGTTCACATGTTCTCAATCAGTGAGTCACGAGAATTTATTTGCGAACTTGACTCCTTACTTCAGAGAGGCCTGGCAAGGGTCGCTGGGCGGTAGCAGAACTGCATCAATCTCATGAATAACCCCGTTGCTGGCAATAATGTCAGTTTTGACGATCGATGCGCCGTTGATCTTCACCATAGCAGCGTCGATGTTCACTGACTTGCCCTGAGCAGTTGCAATGCTGCTCTTTTGAAGAACATCTGCAGCCTTCAAGCTTCCCGCGGCGACATGGTACAGCAGGATTGCCTTCAACTTTTCCTTGTTTTCAGGCTTGAGGAGTGATGCGAGTGTGCCCGCTGGCAAAGCCTCAAAAGCCTTGTTTGAGGGCGCAAACACTGTGAACTGGCTCGTGTGGGAAAGGGTCTCTGTAAGTCCCGCTGCATGAACCGCCGAAACCAGAATCGAGAAGCGTGGTTCAGCAGCAAGGGTCGCAGCCAACGACTTGTTCATGACAACCGTTTCTTTGCTCGACATTTCCTTGCTCGTGGCTCCATTGGCAGCAGGAGCACTTGCCATTGCATCGTTCGATGTTTCAGTGGGTGGCAGAAGCACGGCATCGATTTCATGGACGACACCATTACTGGCAAGGTTGTCGGTCCTGACAATATTGGAATTGTTGATTTTCAATGACTTCGAGTCAACGGAAACCAATTTGCCCTGAGCAGTTGCAATACTTGATTTGCTCAGCACTTCTTTTGCCCTGAGCTCTCCTGCAGCAACGTGGTAGAGCAGGATTGCTTTCAGTTGCTCCTTGTTTTCGGGCTTGAGAAGGGAATCGAGTGTGCCTGCGGGCAAAGCTTCAAAGGCTTTGTTTGAGGGTGCGAAAACCGTGAATTTGGAGTCGCCTGAAAGGACCTCAACAAGTCCGGCAGCCTTCACGGCAGCAACGAGAGTCGAAAATCGACTGTCGTCCTGCAGCAGCTGCACCAGGCTCTTGCTGATTTTGCTCTCGGTTGAGTCTGCCGTTTTAGGCGCGAGAGCCGTGACTTCAATTTGCGCGCCGCAGCCGGTTGTTACTGTTTGAAGAAGAACAAGGGACAGGGGCAAAATGGCCATCAAGCGAATCTTCATCTCGGGTTTTCCTCCTGTTGGTGTCTGACGAACCCACCAGTCTCTTCGTCATTTTTGTAAAAAACTTTAGAACTTTATGCAGTGCTATCAATTTGATATGCTTTTACTATCTGGAAAAAATGTAATTATCGAAATAACAAGGCGAAAATTACATTCGAAAACTTATTTTGTTTACGATAAATTTTAAAATACTGTGATTGCAGTATTTTTATTTCTAAAGAATTACGAAAAATACTCGATAAGTCTAATACGAGGCTGGAAATGGAAGTCGATATTCCAAAAATCCGAAAAAGGGTCAGAATCTTCGATTATTCAGAAGTCGGAAGATATTTCAAAGCAGTCTACGATGAGATCCGTCGGATCCAAAAATCATTCTCGATCGATGCGTTCTCTGAATTTTTTGGGTTTGGCAGCAACAACACAATGGCTCAAATTCATTCCGGGCACCGCAAGTTGTCAGTGAAAGCTGCTGAGCGAATTTCTGATCTTTTAAAAATGTCCCGAGTCGAAAAGACGTATTTTCTCTCGTTGGTCAAAGTGAAGCACGCAGATTCTGCTCAAGAGCGGGATCGACTTCTTGCTCTTACTCTCGAGCTGCGTGCGCGCAACAGCGAATCCACAAACAACGACAAAGCGCTGGAGTTTTTCAATTCATGGGTTCATGCCGTGGTGTTTGAGGTTTTGTCGATGTCTGAGCCGATGTCGGTTGATGATGTTTGCGACAAAATCATGCCTGATGTAAAGGCACTGACTGCCGAAAAGAGCTTGGCTTTTCTTGAAAGTATTGGCTTGCTTGAGAGCAAGACGTCTGAAGACACAGGAACCAAGAAATACATCAAAATCAAAAAGGACTTTAGTCTTGGGAGTGCAGTTCCAGGCCTTGCGATTGTTCGTTATCATCAGGAAATGCTCAATCTTGCCAAAGACTCTCTGATCACAAGCCCTCCAGCGGAAAGAGATGTCTCCTCAGTGACGATTGCTGTCAGTCCCGAACAAATTGATTTGATCAAGGACGAAATCAATCGGTTCCGCAAATATCTGCTTCTCTTGTCATCGCAAGCCGAGAGCAATTCCAGAGTCATGCAGGTCAATGTTCAACTCTTTCCGTTAAGCAAGTGAGTGCCAAAATGAAGATAGAAAACGCACTGCGACGAGCCATTCGCAAACTGTCTGTTCCGGTCGTTGTTCTCATGTCGGGAGGCTGCGGTGTCGAGGCTGGAAATCCAGACTCAAAGGGTGGAAAAATGGTCCGACTTTATGTTTCACCGAGCTCCTTTCAAGCCGTCGGCGCTGTATCTGCATCAATTGATGGGTTGAGCCTGCTCCAGGGTGATTCGGTGGTTTCAAAGACCTACCAATCACAAAAGCTGGACTTGCTAACCACGAATACACAAGCCAGTGAAGACTCTTCCCTGGCTTTGACTGTTGAAATGAGCGACGCAAAGAATGAATTGCAAAAAGTTGAGTTGACGCTTGCAAAGGACAATCCCTATCTGCAAGTCACCCTTGCAGCCGAAGCACAGCCTGTCAAAGCGGCAGTTGTATCTGAAAGTGGAGAAGTTGTGCGTTCGCTTGTGTTCAATGGGATCATGAATTCTGCTGCGGCACTCGATGTTGTCATTGATTTGGAACTCCGTAAAACACTCAAGGTTGCAACACCCGAAGAAAGAGTCCGGCTGAAACTCCCAGAAGATGTTCGTTTTATCATTCAGCAGAAACACTCCTTCATGAACTTTGCTGAATCTGGATCTATTGCATTCTCAGATTTTGCGCCGGGTTCCCTGGTATGTGTCTTTGTTGGTGAAACTTTGCCAACTGCTGCAGCCGACGCCTGCACCGAAAAGGGATTCAAATCGCAAATCATATCCACGCGTGGCACGGCAATGATTGGGGCTTTGGCAGCAGGAGAGTACCGAACCGTGAACATCACACTGGACAATAAGGTGGTGGAGTTGAAGAGAGCAACAGTATCTCCAGGAAAGAAGGTTGCCCTGAGCAGCAAGTGAACTTGGATAAAAAATTCGAATCCTTGGAGTTGACTTCAAAAGTTCGGCTCAAAAAATTCGTCTTGCCTTGGCTTCGACAGATTCGGAAGCATTTTGTCTTTTCCTCTGGTTTGCCTGAGGCCTGTCCGGCAATTGGTCGCGATACTTTAAAGCCTTTGCCACAACGTCTTCTTGCGAGGGCCACGTGGAGTGCTGTTTTCTGCCCTCGGGTGGTGGCTGAACACAAATATTCGCACAGTACTCAATTGTCCGTATAAATCGACCCCTGCAGTTTTGTCTGATTTCCCGCTGCATCGCGCACTATGATTAAACTTTTGTCGAACCAAATGCGCCTTTCAATTTCGAAATTGTTCGTCTCAGTCCAAACCTTGCCACCATCGAATGAGTAAGGTTGGTCAGCTAAACGAACGTTGTCGGAAGCACCGGAGACTTGCAGGAGACGGAGTTTTGAATTTGTAGGGTGGTCCGCAATTTTAATTCCAAGAACCTGGGGCGGAGTGACATCGACATTGGAATCAGGTTGCGCCGGGGATGTCGGGCCCGACACAGTTTCAGGCACGGTCGAAGCTGAATCGGCACTTGCAACATTCCTCTGGGCTTCAATCATTATTTGAGCAATATCCACCTTCGAAAGGACCAAGCGCATTGCATTTGCACCGTTTCCGTTTGCATTACCGTCCGGGCTAAAGCGCGCAACAAATTGTACGGGTTCATTTGGCTGGCTCAAGAGCATTGTGGAAACGAGCTCTCTGTCGCTGTTGTTGAAACTCATCGAAGCCGAGAACTTCTCGGAGGAAGCGGTGCCCAGGCATTCCACGACGACTGTCCTAATCATGTCGGCACGAGCAATTGGTACCAGTTGGTATGGTTTATCTGTGAGCGATGAAAAGAACGTTTCATTGACTTCGCTCACAGCCACCGAGCAGTCGCCCCGATTGACTGTGGCCGGTGTTTCAAATGATGCAGCAAGGTAGCTTCCCAATATAGGTTTTGGCGGCAACACGGGCATTCCGGGTTCGCCCGGGCCCACCGTCGTTGGCTTGCTGCTGCCGGCTGTGCTGTTTGAACTGTTGACCTGAAACTCAGAAAGATTTTGAACATAAGCGGAATCAGGCCTCTTTGAGCTGCAACCAAGCAAAAGCAGAGGGCAGAGAAGCACAACCATAAACAACATCGATTACCCTCCGAATTAATGTCCGTTTCGGAACCAACTTTAATCTTCGTGAGGTGAATTAAAAAAGTGTTTATTATTGGAATCTTGGAAGTTGGCAGGTTTTTTTGATGCAGCAAAGGTTTCCCTGCGAAAGAGATTGCTCCCAATTGCCCACATCAATCAAAAACAATGCGACATCAGAACCTTCGCTGCAGAAATAAGCTTGGGTTATATCGATGGTGCTTATGAAGAAGAATCCACGGGCCGTCTGAAATTTTACGCATCCGCGATCCGGATCTTGTCGCTGCAATAAAAGAAGCAGCAGCGGAGCGTGGAGTTCCATATCAAGTCTTGCTTCGAATGTTCATTATTGAAGGATTCGAGTCGTGGCAAAAGAGTGCTTAAGCATTGTTTTGAAGTCTTGAATTTTTTTTGATTAATTGTCCTTTTAATTATCGAGTTTATTGAGAAATATTTTTACATGAGCCGCACAAGTGCCGCACGCGACTCAAAGAGTTCGGCGCGAATTCTGTGATACCGCCTCTCAAGTTTTTCAATAGCCTCTCGCATTTCTTACGCGCCGTGCCGCATATTTGCCGCACTGTTGGGTTGCCACTGGTGGCGCAGTGGGAAGCAAGGCCTCACGGGTGACGCGCAGATGCTACTCACATTTCGGCATTTTGGATTTTTTCTGTTGTATTTCTTTACTCTAAGCTAAATGAAGGAGCCAAATTCAACAATCAAGTTGAATCGTTGGGCAATCTGAGCAATTGGGAAAGCAGGGGATCAAATGATCTTCAGTGACCTTTTTTTGCTTTGAATTGACTGCGCGAGATCCAAATTCTTCAATAGGAAGAGTCAATGTTAAAATTTCCTGAAAATCTCTACTGCGATGTTCGGATTGAGGATTCATTCGAGACGCTGATTCAGTATCGGAAAGAAGTCCTCTTCGATCACAGGGTGCGACAAACGCACGGAGCCTTTGTCCGTGTGTTCGATGGTTCACGTTGGTACACTGCCGCAACGACCGAGACGTCGCCCGCGAGTCTTCAGAAAACGCTCGATGAACTTGCCGAGTTGGCCACTCCCTGCGCAGACGTATTGAACCACCCGACGGTACAATCACTTCGCCCTCATCGTGCAAAAGAGATGAGATTCGCCGAACGATCGGTTCGCAATATTCTGGAAAGGACAAAGGCAGAACTTCTTCGCTGCCACTTTCCTGTTTTTCAGGAGTTTACAACCGTTGGAGACTGGCAGGCGAGGTATCGCGACACTCATGTTGTCAAACGGTTTCTATCGAGCAAGGGAGCCGACGTAGAGTTCGACTCACAATTGGCCGGCCTGGTGTTTGCGTCAAGTTTTTCCGAAAGTGAAAAGCAGTTTTTTGACTACGAAAGCATTGTGGAAAACAGTTTCGAAAACCTCAGGCCAAATCAAGACAAATTGCGGAAATTTTTGTCCTCGTGTGAAACCTACATGAAGCATGCTGAGCCTTTATCACCGGGCAACTACACCGTTCTCCTTTCTCCTATAGCCACAGGAATCTTTGCGCACGAGAGCTTTGGTCACAAAAGCGAAGCCGATTTCATGCTGGGAGATCCGGGAATGCTTGAAGAGTGGAAACTCGGCAAACAGGTCGCTGCTCCTGTTCTCTCAATTGTCGATAGTGGCCGTGATGGTGGCATCGGCGATTTGCCCTTTGACGACGAGGGAAATGCGACCGAGAGAACCTACCTCATTAAAGGAGGAGTTCTTGCCGGGCGTCTGCATTCGGCGCAGACTGCAGGTTGCTTGAGTGAAGCTCCAACGGGCAATGCACGTGCATTGAATTTTGAGTATGACGTGATGCCTCGTATGCGTTCGACCTATATCGAACCCGGAGAACGGCCGCTTGCCGAGCTTCTTGCGGGTGTTGCCGACGGTGTGTTTATTGAATCCGTCAAACACGGATCTGGAATGTCGACCTTTACAATTGCGCCAGCGCGCGCATGGCGTATCCGAAATGGAATCGTATCTGAGCCTGTGCGCGTGGCGGTTCTCAGTGGAAATGTCATGACTACGCTCGGAGAGATCGATGCGGTTTCATCCGATTTCGCGCTCATTTCACCAATTCGTGGTGGCTGCGGTAAAAACGACCAACGAGATCTCCCCGTAGCTTTTGGCGGGCCATACGTTCTCGTTAGAAACATGAGGATCAGCTGACATGACGTTTGAAGTTGTAACGAATCGTAACATCGAATTTCATGCACAGATTTCTGAAAATCAGGTTACCGGTTTTAAGCAGCTCGATATTGATCGCACAGCTTTGCGTCTTTACCGCAATGGACACATCGCTATTGCAGGGACCACGGGAACAGCGAACTTTGATGAACTTCGAAAAAAGGCAGTCAGTGCACTTGACCGTGGCATTCTCTATCCCTGTGAACCTTCCTCCAGTCTGAAGAGACAGGTGATTCTAGGAAATGAGCTAATGTCGCGTCAGCTTTTCGCGAAACATTGTGACGATTTCATGGGAACTCTCCGTTCGCAATTCCCGAATTTCGTTTTTTCCAACAAGATTCGGATGGTTCAATGCGAGAAAAGCATTCGAAATGAACGTGAACTCGATCTTTCATTTTGCGATCGTTACTACAGCTTCGAAATCCTCTTTAAACGGCTCGGGTCTAAAGACATTATCGACGGAGCCCTCTATCGCTCCTTTCGCGAAAACCCCTTTGAAGGGATGCTAGCATTGGCACGCGAAAAGTTGACTGCGTTTGATTCCGAATGTGCACTGCCCCATGGGAAAGACTTCTCGGTGATTTGGCCTGAGGAGGACAATGAACTTCTGTATTTTTTCTGGAAGCAACTAAATGGACGACAATTTGCAACTGGAACGTCGCTTCTCTCCGGGAAGCTTGGCAAACAACTCTTTTCAGCCGAGTTCAATCTGGTGCACGACTGTAGTGCCGACTGTGCAGCTGGAACGGCGTTCTTCGATTCCGAAGGGGTTGTCAATTCGGATTTCCAATTTCCACTGATTGAGAAAGGTGTGCTTCGCGCTCCTTTTGCAGATAAGCGAACGGCTCAGGAGTTTTCGCTTCCGCTCACAGGTTCTGCGGGTGGCGCATACGACGAGGCTCCAAATGTGGAGGGGTTTACGCCAAGAGCTCTTGCCACGCATCAATCTCTCCGAGATATTTTAGGAGGGCAAACGGGAATTCTGATTGAGTCTGCGAGTGGAGGTGATTTCGATTCAGCCGGGCGATTTGCAAGTCCGGTGCAGTGTGCCTACTTGCACGACGGTGAGCGTATCTTAGGACGTCTTCCAGAGTTTGAAGTATCCGGCTCTGTCTATGATCTCTTCGGTCGGAGCTTCCGCGGAGTGTGCCATAACAATCCTCAAGGTGTTGGATTGGGTGGATTCGTTGTCACAAACATGGAAATCACGCGCGAGTGATTTCGCGTAAAAGAGGAGTGGCAGGCCGCTCCCTTTTGTCTTCTTGGCAACGAAGATTGCGAAACTGTAACGACCCACGCAAAGCGAGATCGCTCAGCGCTGTTTAATGTCAACGAACGACGTTGTGCATTGTTGAGAGAAGATGTCGAGAACATTGGCCAGTGAGGTTGTCGTAAACCGTCGCAATTGAACGCAAATCGATTTTACAAAACAAAAACCCCAAGCGAACTGGTCGATTGGGGTTTAGATGGCGGAGAGAGAGGGATTCGCAAGCCGTCGCTCCATCGTTTCAATGAAGTTCAACTTTTTCAATTCTCACTTGATCATCTCTTTTTCACGACAATGCCAGAAACTCACCGACATACACCGATGCGTGGCCCCGTTGAACGCAATTGAACGCAAATCGGTCTGGTTTGCGTTCAATTGAACACAAATTTCTGCAGGTCAGCCATTGAGATTGACTTCCAGAAGAACTAACTCTCGGCGCGCAAACTCACCAGATCAGACAAAAAGTCCTTGGGCTGGTTATGACTGGGAGACCATGCCGCCCATCTTACGTGGGCAGGCAAAAACACTTCTTAGGGTCACACCAGCAGAACATGAACGCTTCAAGCAGGGCCGTGGTCGTCCCAAGAAAGACGAAGCCGAAAAAGCAAAATCAATCACATTACGCATCGAGCCATCGCTTCTGATGTGGGTGAAGCAGGTTGCATCAAATGAAGGATTACCCTGGCAGACGTGTCTGAAGTTGCTCGTCAAGAAGGGGCTGGAAGCAAGCCGTGCTAAGGCTGCGACTGAGCGAAATTGAGGTTTTTTTGTGTTCAGTTGAGGCCCGTTGAAAGTCGGTCGCTCATTTCTGCTCCTTCAATACGGGTCGTAGCTCAGGTTTCAACCCCACTGTTCTGATTGAGAGAGACTGGTTCGCAGAAAAAAATAATTATCATTAGTATTGGTCTGTTATAGCAATTGAAGCCGTGGATAGGGTGTGATATTATTACCATAGAAGTGGTTTTTTTTAGGATTAATGTTCCATGGGAAAATAAATAAAATGGTAGAAATAGTCCGGAAATTGAGCATGGACGAGTTATTAGAGGACCAGAGCATTTTTTTGTTGGGACCTCGCCAAACCGGCAAGACCACCTACCTTCGACGACAACTCAAAGGCATCGCCATCTCCTTCAACCTTCTCGACGCCAAAATTTACAGAGAATTTTTGCGACACCCAGAGCGACTGGAGGAGCGCGTTCGACCTGTTCTCAAGGACACGACTGAGAAAACAATCATCGTGATCGATGAGGTTCAGCGGGTTCCGGAGGTACTTGCCGCAGTGCAGAACATCCTGACCGATTTTCCAAATGCGAGATTCATCCTCACCGGAAGCAGCGCTCGAAAGCTCCATCGCGATAAAAACATCAATCTGCTTGGAGGACGTGCCGCGCGCGTGCTTTTTCACGGGCTAACCACCGATGAAATTGCTGATACAAACTTGACCATAGAGGACCAAGTTCAGTGGGGAACCCTCCCATCTGTTCTACTTGCAAAAAACAGAGCGCTTCTGCTTGATTCATATGTTGACCTCTACCTGAAGGAAGAGATTGTCGCTGAGGCCATCACACGCAAGCTCGCTGACTTTGAACGCTTTCTTGAGACGAGTGCTCTTTGTCAGGGACAACAGGTTGTGTTCTCAAAAATCGCGAGCGACATGGGAATTGATCAAAAAACCTGCCGCTCGTGGTTCCAGGTGCTCGAGGATACGCTTGTTGGTCATCTCCTTCCCTGCTTTGATGGAACTGAGCGACGCAAGGCTGTATCGAGTGCAAAGTTCTACTTTTTCGATCCGGGAATCGCAAATGCTCTCCTCGGGCGTCTCTCATTAAGGAAAGGAACCCCCGAGTACGGCGTGGCGCTTGAAACACTGGTGCATGAAAACCTGCGCGCGAAAATCGACTCTACGCGAAACAAGGCAAAGTTGTCTTACTGGAGATCGGTGGATCACTACGAGGTCGATTTTGTCGTTCAACATCGGAGCGGAGTTGCGGCCATTGAAGTCAAGGGAACCGAGACTCTTTCGAAAAGTGATTTCCGCGGACTCCGCGCCTTGGCAGATGAGGAGATTCCAAGCCTCAAGAAGATTATTGTTTGCCATGAATCCATGCGGCGTGAAACCAGCGACGGCGTGCTGGTTCTTCCTGTAGCGGAGTTCTTTCGCGACCTTTGGTCCGGATCCATTTTCTAGTTTTCTCGGCTTGGGTTTAGGAAATTTCAACGGGGTTCGTCCATTTGTTCTGGATTCTGTTGATACGACCCATGAGGGCTTGCGGCACCAGTCGGTTTGACCTCGCGGCCTTCTACAGAATCATCCGCCGTGATCTCGGGTAAAAATCAGAACCCCCAGCGTTCGGGAGGGTCGTTTTGCAAATTTCCTCCGCTTCGTTTCCTGCCTAAAGAGCGGGATTCGGTAGATTGAAGTTGGAATTTGTATTCAGGATTGTCGGAGTGGTCTTGCCTCAAGGATTCGAGTAGAAGTCGCCGTCGATGTAGGTGTGATGGTTCGCAGAGCCACCTGTTTCCGACACATAATTTAACGTGGCTTCGATTCTATTCCCATGACCAAACTCCCGCGCATCCCTCCAGAGGCCAATCCGTTTCGCAGTGGCAACCGGAGTGGTCTTGGAGAAAGGCGCATGGTCGTGAGCGTGACTTGGATTGTTTGTGGATCGCGCACGACACCAACCAGGCTTGGCTAGTCAGCGAGTTTGTTGCTCTTGGTTAAGGCGCCGTGGTTTTTATTGACTGGAGATCCCATGGCTAATGCAAAATTGTACGTCGGCAACCTCTCTTATAACTCAACTGAACGGCAAGCAGATTGATGGCCGTGCGCTCACAGTAAATGAAGCTCGTCCACAAGAGCCTCGCCAAGGTGGCCGCGGCTTCGGTGGCGGTGGATACGGCGGCGGTCGTTATTGATTTGCCCTAATCGAACGGTTTCTTGGAAGGCATCAACGAATCGTTTGTTGAAGTGCGACAAGAGCCGACCTGATGACTCTAAAAAGTCCCGATGCTATTCCAAGCACCGGGACTTTTTTTATCCCCAACCCGAAATCATAGCAGGTCTCAATTCATCTCTACGAGGCCTGGTTTTCTCAGGTATTGAAATGCAAGAAAAACCACGCTCAACGTGATGAGCGCAGATCCGACCTCCATCGTGATGCTCAAAGGCTTCAACCACTCAGTTGCGCAGTAAAAACCTAGTCGGAGAGTGTCCAGATTTTTTTAACTTAGTTTATAAAAACGTAACAATCTCTGCTCGGGTTTTCGAATTCACTCAGCCCTGCTGTCATTTTCTTTTTTTTCGAAGGATTTGCACTCCAACCTGATATTGACTCATCTCAGATCGCTTGTATCGTGGAAGACAAAATCGAGCGTTCAAGCAGAAGACAGGAGATCATCATGTCGACACAAGGAAAATGTCCCGTTATGCACGGAGCAATTACAACTGCGGAAGTCGCTGCTCATCAGTGGTGGCCTAAAACACTCAACCTCGACATTCTTCACCAGCACGATTCGAAAACAAATCCGCTTCCCGGCTTCAAGTACAGAGAAGAGGTCAAAAAACTCGACGTCGCCGCACTAAAGAAGGACCTCACTCAGCTCATGACCAACAGCCGGGAGTGGTGGCCTGCAGATTGGGGTCACTACGGAGGCCTGATGATCCGCATGGCATGGCACGCAGCTGGAACCTATCGTATTGCAGACGGACGCGGCGGTGCAGGCAGCGGTAGTCAACGCTTCGCCCCTCTCAACTCCTGGCCCGACAACGCCAATCTAGATAAGGCTCGACGTTTGCTTTGGCCGATTAAGAAGAAATACGGCAACCAAATTTCGTGGGCAGACCTTATCGTCTTGGCAGGTAACGTTGCCTATGAATCTATGGGACTCAAGACTTTTGGATTCAGTTTTGGACGCGAGGACATTTGGCATCCCGAAAAAGACATCTACTGGGGCAATGAAACGACTTGGCTAGCATCAACTCGTTACGATGGGGAAAAACGTGAAAGCCTCGAGAACCCCCTTGCTGCTGTGCAAATGGGACTTATTTATGTGAACCCTGAAGGTGTTGGCGGCAAACCAGACCCTCTCCGTACGGCGCAAGATGTACGCGTAACTTTTGCTCGCATGGCCATGAACGACGAAGAAACAGTGGCACTCACAGCGGGCGGACACACTGTTGGTAAAGCACATGGAAATGGCAGCGCGACGAACTTAGGCCCTGAGCCCGAGGGCGAAGAGTTAGAATCACAGGGGCTCGGCTGGCTCAATAAGAAGAGCCGCGGAATCGGCCGGGATACTGTGACGAGCGGAATCGAGGGAGCATGGACCACCCACCCCACAAAATGGGATCATGGCTACTTCCATCTTCTTCTGAGCTACGATTGGGAGCTGAAAAAAAGCCCAGCAGGAGCTTGGCAGTGGGAACCTATCAACATCAAGGAAGAAGATAAACCTGTTGATGTTGAAGATCCATCGATCCGACGCAACCCAATGATGACTGATGCCGATATGGCCATGAAAATGGATCCGGAGTATCGGAAGATTTCAGAGCGCTTCCATAAAGATCCAAATTACTTCACTGAAGTTTTTGCCCGAGCTTGGTTTAAGCTGACGCACCGTGACATGGGACCAAAAGCCCGTTACATCGGCCCAGAGATTCCAAAAGAAGAGCTCATTTGGCAAGATCCCGTGCCTGCAGGGAATGCAAGTTACGATGTTAAAGCGGTGAAGGCGAAAATCGCTTCCAGCGGCCTCACAGTGGCCGAAATGGTTGCAACAGCTTGGGACAGCGCACGTACATTCCGTGGTTCCGACAAACGCGGTGGTGCCAATGGTGCACGCATTCGGTTGGCACCGCAGAACAGCTGGCAGGGCAACGAACCTGCGCGCCTGAACAAGGTGCTCGCTGTGCTCGAACCCATCGCCAAAGATTCCGGTGCAAGTTTGGCTGATGTTATTGTACTTGCTGGCTGCGTGGGCATCGAAAAAGCTGCTCAAGCTGCGGGGCACAGCATCAGTGTACCCTTTTCGCCTGGACGAGGAGATGCTCGTGCCGATCAAACCGACGCAGAGTCCTTTGCTGTTCTGGAACCAGTTGCCGACGGATTCCGCAACTGGATGAAGAAAGATTACGTTGTAAGCCCTGAGGAGCTTCTGTTGGACAAAGCCCAACTGCTCGGACTCACAGCCGCTGAAATGACCGTTCTGGTGGGTGGTATGCGTGTTCTTGGAACCAACCACGGAGGAAATCATCATGGTGTGTTCACCGACAAAGTGGGAACGCTGAGCAATGATTTCTTTGTGAACCTCACCGACATGGCTTTCCAATGGAAGCCAACCGGGGCCAACAGCTATGACATCGTGGAACGCAAAACCGGCAAAACAAAGTTCACTGCAACACGCGTTGACTTGGTCTTCGGCTCCAATTCAGTTCTGCGTTCCTACTCTGAACTCTATGCACAGGACGACAACAAAGAGAAATTCATAAAAGATTTTGTTGCTGCGTGGACAAAGGTCATGAATGCCGATCGATTTGATCTGCATTCATGACAATGCAGTGGCCGCGGGAGAATATCACTCGTCGCAGGTCATCATCGATTTCTCATCCTTGAGATTCAAGGCGCGCAGAAGCAAACCGTTGAAAAGCTCAGCACCAAAAGGTCATCTTGAGTGAGATTTGCAGCGTCGCCAATAGCATCTTTTTAAGAAAGACTCTCAAGAGCAGGATGCACTGAAACGATAATCTGAGAAATCAAAAACAAAGAAATCCGCATAACAAACACTGTTGCTGCTCGACTGCTGGCAGGGATACTTTGACATTTGACGTCAATCGATCCCGAAAGCAAAACTCATCTAAGGCAAAAGCATTACTCATAGCTCAAAGGAACTGCTTTTCCTCGAAAAACTCGATAGAGGAAAATCGAATATCCAACCAAAAAAGGCATCACCACAAGAGTTCCCACAAAAATAATCAACAGCGAATCCCTCGAACTTGCCGCATCAATCAGCGTGAGTGAGTTTGGAATGACGTATGGAAATAAATTGAAAACCAATCCATGCGACAAAGCCAAGAAAATACCGATGGTGACAACGAAGGGAAGCCAGTTGAGGGCATCATTTGCCAATGGCATGGCCCGCAGAACAAAAAAGATTAAAGCTGCTAAGCCAAACGTAAGCAATGGAACGGGAGCAATCGCCAACAAATGACTAACATCATCTACCCTCTCCAACACATCAGGCTTCACAATTGGCTTAGCAATTGAAACAAATAAAATAAGCGCAGCAAAAATCACAATCAGTTTTCGGGCTGTTGAAATGGCGAATATTTGCAGTTCATTGGTGGACTTAATAATCAGCCAACACGAACCTATGAGCATGTAGCCCACAGAGAGGGCGAATGCGACAAGAACTGAAAAAACCGTTGGACCCGATGACTGTTCAAAGCCAACAACATACTGCCCCAGCATATACCCTTGCGAGAGCGAAACGAGGGAAGAACCAATAATAAAAATTCTATCCCACCTGAGTTTCTGATTTTGCGGCGTTTTTGCTCGAAAATCGAAAGCAACTCCTCTCAGAATCAAACCAATCAACATGACAAGGATAGGAAGATACAGATGACCAAGGATCACACCGTGCGCCTTCGGAAACGCGACTAAAAGCAGGCCAACAGCAAGAACAAGCCAGGTTTCGTTGGCATCCCAAAACGGCCCAATGGCTGAAATCATGTCGTCTCTATCGTCCTGATTTCTGAATGCTCCCAAGATGCCAATCCCAAGGTCGAAACCATCAAGGACGGCATATATTAGAAGCGAAAGTCCCATAAGAATTGCAAACGCATAGGGTAGCCAATCTATCTGCAAAAGATGTTCAAACATGCTTTTCACTTCCCATCCCAAAAACTCCAGACTGACGAACACCGGCGAGATTTGAATCTGGAGGGCTTTCCGGGAAATCCAGACCCTGATCGTCGACACCAACAACTGATTTCAGTGTCAGATATCTGATCGTTGCTGCATACGAAATGAGCAGAAATATCGAAACAACCAGGAAAGCTGAAAACGACATTGCAATGTAGCTCGGAGGTGTATTGGTAACGGCATCAGCGGTTCTCAAAACACCTTGTACAAGCCACGGCTGCCTTCCAATTTCTGTCACATACCAGCCGGCAAGCGTAGCGATCCAGCCACTTGGAATCATGGCGACCAGAGCGAAATAGACAAACTTCGGAAGATTTTTTTTCCTCAGCAGGAAAAACGTGCTCAACCAGGCAATTGCAATCATGGCCATACCGACACCCACCATGATTCTAAAGCCCCAAAAGACTGGCGCAACAGGTGGGTGGTTGTTGGGAAAATCGTTGAGACCTTTAACCTCACCATCAAGTGAGCGTGTAATAATAAGACTGCTGAGCTTGGGCACCTCAACCGACCATTTGTTTTCTCTCCGCGTTTCATCGGGCATTCCAAAAAGCACAAGTGGTGCACCTTTTGTTGTTTCCCAAAGGCCTTCCATGGCTGCAACCTTCTGGGGTTGGTGCTCAACGGTGTTAACGCCATGCAAATCGCCTACTAACAGCTGGGCGGGTGCCAGGAGCGCGGCGGCAAAAATGCCCACTTTGATACTCGTGAACGCCGCTTTGGACTTATCCTTTCGCAAAACTCTAAATGCACCCAAACCCGCTATAAAAAAAGATGTCGTTAATGCAGAAGACAAAATCACATGCATGAGCCGATACGGCATTGAAGGATTGAAGACAACGTCGAACCAATTTTTGGCATACGCAACACCGTCTCTGATTTCGAATCCGGCAGGCGTATGCATCCAACTGTTGAGAGCTAGAATCCAAAACGCCGAAACAAAAGTACCGAATGCGACAAGAAGAGTTGCACTCGTGTGAACCCAAGAAGGTACGCGTTTGATACCGTAGAGCATAATGCCCAGGAACGAAGCCTCCAAGAAAAACGCAGTGAGCACCTCAAAAGCCAAAAGTGGGCCTGCGATATTACCTACAGCATTCATAAATCCAGGCCAATTTGTGCCGAACTGAAAAGACATTGTAATGCCGCTCACGACCCCGAGCGCAAAAGAGAGCGCAAAAATCTTCGTAAAGAGAAAATAGAGATCGAGCCACTTTTTCTCTCCAGTCTTGTTGTATCTGAGTTTAAAAAAGACCAGAAACCATCCAAGAGCAATCGTCAGCGTAGGAAAAATAATGTGAAAGGAAATATTGAGTGCAAACTGCAATCGCGACAACAAAAATGGATCGAGTGTCATTGGAGGGTTCCTACAAATTTAAGGCAGTAGCGCACAAAACAACTTCTACAGTAAATCCCATTTTTGATTTTATGTTAAACAGGAAAGATGGAAGCAAAACTTCAATTGAGGCATATCAAAGATTTGTAAGGGAGGGAGCCCATGAGAATTTTGGTCACAGGAGCCAGTCGAGGCATTGGACTCGAGTTTTGTAGTCAACTCCTCGTTCAGGAATTTGGAGTCCAGACCCTTGTGGCAACGTGCCGCGATCCCTCCAAAGCCGGCTTCACATCGTGGCCCTAGACTTGGCCAACGATGACAATCCAAGCACCCATGCCGCTGGTCTCTTGGATCGGATTAGGGCGGCAGGACTCCCTGAAAGCTCTCTCACTTTTGATGGCATCATCAACAACGCTGGGGTCTATCTTGACGAAGGCGCAAGCATCGCTTCCTTTGACTTTGATGCGTTTCGCAGGGTGGGCCTTCCGTACTCGGGAACCCATGTGTTGCGTCACGGAGGCTGCCGTCGGGTGTACAACGCCACCAAAGACCTTGCCGTTGCGCAGATGCTTCTTGGAAATGCAGACATGGACAGCACGCTTGTTTACGCCAAACGGGACAAAAGTGCGGTGCATGATTTTGCAAAGCTGAGCTGGGTGCACGACAGGGCGGAGACTCCCTCACCACAGCAGGCTGAACGTCCCGAGGGGATTTCCTGCGGTCACAATTGAACGCAAATCGATTTTAGAAAACAAAAACCCCAAGGTCTGTCGACGCTTGGGGTTTAGATGGCGGAGAGAGAGGGATTCGCAAGCAGTCGCTCCACCCGTCTGTTTAAATTTAACTTTTTCAACTCTCACAACATCATCTGTTTTTCACGACACCGACAGAAACTCACCGACATCCACAGACGCGTGGCCCCGTTGAACGCAATTGAACGCAAATGTGTCCAGTTTGCGTTCAATTGAACACAAATTTCTACCGGTCAGTATTAAGTTTGCCTTCCAGGAGCGCAAACTCTCACCACGCGAACTCACCCGAGCAGACAAAGACATTTCGTAGGGTTATAAGCGCAGAACATGAACGCTTCAAGCAGGACCGTGGTCGTCCCAAGAAAGACGAGGCCGACAAAGAAAAGCCCATCACATTGCGCATCGAGCCATCGCTTCTTTTATGGGTGAAGCAGGTTGCATCAAACGAAGGATTTCCCTGGCAGACTTATCTGATGTTGCTCGTCAAGAAGGGGTTGGAAGCAAGAAGCATTGAAGCCACATCCAAGAAATGAGTGTATTGACTGTCCACTCTAGTGAACCTGCCGTTCCTTGCAACTGACGAGGGGCCTGCCCGTCCTCGCATTTTCCAATAGTTTTTATGAGCAAAATTAAATTATAGACGCATAAGAAATTTCTTTATTGAACTTCAACTCGTCCGAATGCTGAGTTGACCTCAATCTCGAGAGCTGGGCTACCTGGACGATAAGAATCAGAATTATAGGTCAACGTCCCAAACGCTGTGGAGGATCCTTTCGGTGTGCTTATCGCCGAGAACACTGCAACACCTTTCACTCTGACTGGCTTGGCCTGATCAATTTTGATTTTCGATTGTCCAAAAGCAACGTTGACCTTGATGTCTCTGCCAGATTCTCCAACGCTGATCTGACTCAGGTCAAGATCATTCGAACCGAACACGACTTGATATTCCCCTGCAAGATCCGGCCCGGAGAGTTTAGACTCAGAAAAAACCGTGTCACGCCCAGACCTGGACTTGATGTTCAAACCAATGTGACTCTCACGCTTGGAAAACAACAACCCAACGCCAATAAAAATGATCGCAAGTGCGAACAGGATACGGAAAACAGGAAAATCAAAACCAAGCGCAGAAAGGAAAACATTGAGACCAATTAGG
>JBDLRR010000109.1:0-2554 GCA_039799985.1 Pseudomonadota bacterium
CACGCCAAGAGCTGCAAAATCTTCGCTCACCCACTGCCACACGTTCCCTGCAAAGTCCCACACCAACTCGCCATTGCTGAGTGTCTGGGTGCGGCGCTGTTCCCAACCTGATCCTACTGGATCAGAAGCTGAATTGCCCGTTCCGGAGTATGGCTTACTGTCGATATCATTGGCGAGTGCACCAACCAGATTGCTTGTATCGTCAGAATGACCCAACGCCATCGAACCGTTCCCCACGGCACCACCACTCCAATTTGCTGGCACACTCTCAGCATTGCGTGCGACGGTTTGCCATTGTGTGTTGGAAATCAAGCGATAGTTCCCGGGTCCGGCGTCTTTGCAGGCCTTGAATGCACTTCCAACTGTGGTCTCGTCTGTTCCGCGAGCAATCATCACCCAAGGTGAGCCTGTCATGGAGCTGGTGGCATATGTGGAACCATTGTTGTTCTTGGCAGGGTACTTCATCACACAAAAATCTTTGTCGACATCCAGCCACCAGTTTGCGTTGCCTTTTGATGCATTGACATTCCCAAGCTTCACCAATCCGCTGGCAGGAACAGCCACATATCCTGCAGGACACGCGAATGCACTCCTTGTGAAAGTCGCGAAAGACGAAGGCCCTGGTACTCCTGCAAACTCAGGCCAAGCCTCAACAGTGACAGACTCTGCCCCACCGGCTGGCAAATGAATCTCAATAGAGAGAATTCCCGCCGAGCAAGTCACCGATCGCACCCAACCAGAAGACGTTTTCGCTTTTTGAAATGGCGCTACCTGATCGCACGTCCCGCTCAAAAAAGCACGCAGCCCGTTCTGCGAAGAAAGTGCAAGAGTGGATGCACTTACAGCAAGCTGAAAACTCACGCTTGAAGTGAGCAAACCATCGCTGGCGAAAATCGTGATAGTTGTGAATCCTGTTTGCGCGGCTGAGGGATAAAAAGAGAGCACACAGCTGGGTGCCGTGCCACCCACAACAATCGAACTGTTGGGCAGAAGCGCAGTGTTGCTTGAGCGAACTGTCAACGCAGCTGGGCATGAAAGCTGCGTATCAGCATCGGAAAGATTCACGGGCAGATTCAACAATGGTATGTTCAAGGGTGTCATCTGTTGCGCCACCGCCGAAATAACAGGTGCTGCGTTGTTACCTGAGGGTGAAATACGGAACACGGCGGACAACCTAATTTCGCTTTCTGTTTCAGCGACAAGACGGGCAAAGACATCGTTTCCATCGGTGAACGGAAAACCGCTCTTCAAAATTCCGCACTGGCCAACACCTGCCGTAGCCAATCCACCACTCAATGCACTGCGAAAATCAGAGTCTGTGCAGGCAGAAAAATCGCTGACAACATTCAAGCCTGGTGATCCATCCGGCCAACCGGGCGCGCTCTCCATGAATCCGTCCCAGTTGGAAAGTTCGATTCGGGACTTCGAAAAAATCAAACGCACACTAGAACTTCCGGCAAAAGCATTTTTCCAACCAAATCTGGCCGATGTTTCGCTGCTGAGGTTGTCGACTGTTGTCCACATTCCTGTTTTCTTGCCTGCAAGCTGATCTGCATTGGGAAGAGAGGAAATGGTGATCTTTTGTTTGACTGGCGCCAACTGCGTGATATCCGCATCCACTTCAGTACCACCCGCATTTTCTGGTATCTGTAAGACTATTTTACGCTTGAATACAGTTTTGGGAACGCTGCCGTCAGGCAACTTTGGTGAAGATTGAACAGCTGCCTCACCCGCCAACGGTGGAGCACCTGCATCAATGCGAGCCTGATTGACTGGCTTGACGAGTTCATCGGGGATGTCGACATCTGCAAAAACAATTTTATCTTTGCCAGTCACTTTCAATGGAATTGTTTTTGAATTCAACTTCTCCACTGGCAAGGCAAACTCGCCGAGATCGGAGGTTTCGGTCTCAAAGTTGGAATCTAAAACCGTGAGTTTTGCTTGTGCCACCGGTGCACCATTGTACTCAAGCATGACTCCCGTGAGAAACGAGCCGCTGACAGGGACAGGAGGTATCACGCCCCCGGGTATGGGCGGGGTTTCAGGCGTACCGATGAAACTCTGAGAACTTTTCCTGCAACCGACAGCGGCCAAAACCATCACCGCAAATAGAATGAGTGCCTTTTTCGGTATCCCTGCAAGCTTCTCTGATTTTCTTGAACGCGTCGAAAACTCCATCCAGAAAATCCCCGTTTTTAGAATCGTCGGCAGGCTGGCCTCAGCCCTAAAGGCAAATTCTCGATTCCAGCGTTTCCACACGGGATTCTGAAGAACAATGACAAGTCCCCGATGCGTTCAAGGAAATTTAAATGCAACTCACTCAAGTCAACTTCGATTTCCGCCGACACTCACCCCAGCAGCATGAGGGCACATACGGATGTTTTTTAGACTTCCGAAGAGTGGACAGTGCAATCCAGTTTTTCAAAAACTCAAGAGCAATTACAATTGCCAATTTCAGACGATCAAAGCCTTGAGTTTTTTCTTTTCATTTTTGATATTTCTTCCTGTAGCTTGCAAACCTATTGCATCAACCGAGTCAGACGTCGAAATGGCG